>NZ_WIJO01000006.1:0-56378 GCF_009496205.1 Streptococcus mitis | reverse complement strand
GAGGGATTTGATGATTCTTCTTGACGAGGGAGGTCTCGGAGACCGCTATTTTCGAGCACTTATAGCAGTTAAAACGGCGTTTTTTAAGGAGAATTCTAGTAGGCATACCAGTTGTTTCGAGGTAAGGGATCTTAGACGGTTTTTGAAAGTCATATTTCTTCATTTGACTTCCACACTCAGGGCAAGATGGGGCGTCGTAGTCCAGTTTAGCGATGATTTCCTTGTGTGTATCTCTATTAATGACATCTATAATTTGGATATTAGGGTCTTTGATATCGAGTAGTTTTGTGATAAAATGTAATTGTTCCATATGAATCTTTCTAATGAGTTGTTTAGTCGCTTTTCATTATAGGTCATATGGAACTTTTTTTCTACAACAAAATAGGTTCCATAATATCCATAGGGGATTTACCCACTACAAATATTATAGAGCCAGAATAGAAAAGCAGTTGCAGTTTTGTAACTGCTTTTTTTGAGAGATTTTCTATATATTGACATGCGGTTTGGTCTTTGCTATAATCAGTCATGGAGGATACGTCTAATGAAAATAATAAAAAAATTGATGCAAATCGCATTAGCAGTCTTTTTCTTCGGTTTGCTAGCAACAAGTGCAGTATTGGCGGATGATGCTGATTCAGAAGGCTGGCAATTTGTCCAAGAAAATGGTAGAACCTACTACAAGAAGGGGGGACTCAAAGAAACCTACTGGCGAGTGATTGATGGTAAGTACTATTATTTTGATTCTTTATCTGGAGAGATGGTTGTCGGCTGGCAATATATTCCGTTTCCATCTAAAGGTAGTACAATTGGTCCTTACCCTAATGGTATAAGATTAGAAGGTTCCCCAATGCCAGAATGGTACTACTTTGACAAAAATGGAGTGCTACAAGAGTTTGTTGGTTGGGAAGCATTAGAGGTTAAAACTAAAGACAGCGTTGGAAGAAAGCATGGGGAAAAACGTACAAATCCGGAAGATAAAGAAGAGAAGAGTTTTTACACGAACTATTACTTTAATCAAGATCATTCTTTAAAGACAGGTTGGCTTTATGACCAGTCTAACTGGTATTATCTAGCTAAAACAGAAATTAATGGAGAAGACTATATTGGTGGTGAAATACGTACAGGTTGGATAAATGATGGTTCAGCTTGGTACTATCTGGATCCAACAACTGGTATCATGCAAACTGGTTGGAAACAACTTGGCAATAAATGGTACTATCTCCGTTCATCAGGAGCTATGGCAATTGGTTGGTATCAAGATGGTTCAACTTGGTATTATTTAGATAATAAAAATGGTGATATGAAGACAGGTTGGGTATATGTTGGTAACAAGTGGTACTATCTCCGTTCATCAGGAGCTATGACAACTGGTTGGGTGAAAGATGGTTCAACTTGGTACTATCTAAATGCAAGTAATGGAGATATGAAGACAGGTTGGACAAAAGTAGGTGGAAACTGGTATTATCTCAATTCCTCTGGAGCAATGGTTACAGGTAGCCAAACTATCGATGGTAAAGTCTATAACTTTGCTTCATCTGGTGAGTGGATTTAATATTGGAGGGTATATAGATGAAAATTTTGAAAAAAATGATGCAAATCGCATTAGCAGTCTTTTTCTTTGGTTTGCTAGCTACAAATACTGTATTTGCGGATACCACAGGTGGCCAATTTGTTGATAAGGATAATAGAAAATATTATGTAAAAGATGATCATAAAGCAATCTATTGGCATAAAATAGACGGTAAAACTTACTATTTTGGTGATAGAGGAGAGATGGTTGTCGGTTGGCAATACGTAGAAATTCATGGAACAGGTTATCGTGATAATTTATTTAATAATCGTCCAGTCGTAGAAATTGGCCTTAAGGAGAAGTGGTACTATTTTGGACAAGATGGTGCTTTGCTAGAACAAACAGATAAACAAGTACTAGAGGCAAAAACGTCTGAAAATACAGGAAAAGTATACGGTGAACAATATGCTCCATCTGCTGAAAAGAGAACTTATTATTTTGATAATAATTATGCTGTAAAGACAGGCTGGACTTATGAAGACGGCAATTGGTATTATTTAAATAAGCTAGGAATTTCTGGCGATGATTCTTACAATCCACTACCAATTGGTGAAGTTGCTAAGGGTTGGACTCAAGATTTTCATGTTACTTTTGGCATTGATAGAAGCAAACCTGCTCCGTGGTATTACCTAGACCCAGAAACTGGCATTATGCAAACTGGTTGGAAACAACTTGGCAATAAGTGGTACTACCTCCGTTCATCAGGAGCTATGGCGACTGGTTGGTATCAAGAAGGTTCGACTTGGTATTATTTAGATGAGCCAAATGGCGATATGAAAACTGGTTGGCAAAACCTTGGTAACAAGTGGTACTATCTCCGTTCATCAGGAGCTATGGCAACTGGTTGGGTGAAAGATGGTTCAACTTGGTACTACCTAAATGCAAGTAATGGAGATATGAAGACAGGTTGGTTCCAGGTCAATGGCAAATGGTACTATGCTTATAGCTCAGGTGCTTTGGCAGTGAATACGACCGTAGATGGCTATTCTGTCAACTATAATGGCGAATGGGTTCAATAATGAAAGAGGCGATTGTGAAGGAAACAATCGCTTTTTTTGTGAAAATATAATAAAATAGATAGGAAAGAATAAATACTTGTATGAAAAATGGGACGGCTTTTTCGTCTAGCAAAAGGAAAAAATGACAAAAAAAGTTGGTGTCGGTCAGGCACATAGTAAGATTATTTTAATAGGGGAGCATGCGGTCGTTTACGGCTATCCTGCTATTTCCTTACCTCTTTTGGAGGTGGAAGTGACTTGTAAGGTAGTTCCTGCAGCGAGTCCTTGGCGTCTTTATGAGGAGGATACCTTGTCCATGGCAGTTTATGCTTCGCTGGAGTATTTGGATATCAAAGAAGCCTGCATTCGCTGTGAGATTGACTCGGCTATCCCTGAAAAACGGGGAATGGGTTCGTCAGCTGCTATCAGCATAGCGGCTATTCGTGCGGTTTTTGATTACTATGAGGCAGAACTGCCTCATGATGTATTAGAAATCTTGGTCAATCGGGCTGAGATGATTGCTCATATGAATCCGAGTGGTTTGGATGCCAAGACCTGTCTCAGTGACCAGCCTATTCGATTTATTAAGAATGTAGGATTTACAGAGCTTGAGATGGATTTATCTGCCTATTTGGTGATTGCTGATACAGGTGTTTATGGCCATACTCGTGAAGCCATCCAAGTGGTTCAAAGCAAGGGGAAGGATGCCCTGCCGTTTTTGCATGCCCTGGGAGAATTGACCCAGCAAGCAGAAGAAGCGATTTCACAAAAAGATGCTGAAGGACTGGGACAAATCCTCAGTCAAGCGCATTTACATCTAAAAGAAATTGGTGTTAGTAGCCCTGAGGCGGATTCTCTAGTTGAAACGGCTCTTAGCCATGGTGCTCTGGGTGCCAAGATGAGCGGTGGTGGGCTAGGAGGCTGTATCATAGCCTTGGCAACCAATTTGACTCAAGCTCAAGAACTAGCAGAAAGATTAGAAGAGAAAGGAGCTGTTCAGACATGGATAGAGAGCCTGTAACAGTACGTTCTTACGCAAATATTGCTATTATCAAATATTGGGGAAAGAAAAAAGAGAAAGAGATGGTGCCTGCTACTAGCAGTATCTCTCTGACTTTGGAAAATATGTACACAGAGACGACTTTGTCGCTTCTACCGATGGATGCGACAGCTGATGCCTTTTATATCAATGGTCAGCTACAAAATGAGGCGGAGCATGGCAAGATGAGCAAAATTATTGACCGTTATCGTCCAGAAGGTGAGGGCTTTGTTCGAATTGATACTCAAAATAATATGCCTACCGCAGCGGGCTTGTCCTCAAGTTCTAGTGGTTTGTCTGCCTTGATCAAGGCTTGCAATGCTTATTTCAAGCTTGGCTTGGATAGAAGTCAGTTGGCGCAGGAGGCTAAGTTTGCCTCAGGCTCTTCCTCTCGGAGTTTTTATGGACCGCTAGGTGCCTGGGATAAGGATAGTGGGGAGATTTACCCTGTAGAGACAGACTTGAAATTAGCTATGATTATGTTGGTGCTAGAGGATAAGAAAAAACCAATCTCCAGTCGTGATGGAATGAAACTTTGTGTGGAAACCTCGACGACTTTTGATGACTGGGTGCGTCAGTCTGAGAAAGACTATCAGGATATGCTGGTTTATCTCAAGGAAAATGACTTTGCCAAGGTTGGGGAATTGACTGAGAAAAATGCCCTGGCTATGCACGCTACGACCAAAACAGCATCACCAGCCTTTTCTTATCTGACGGATGCGTCTTATGAAGCCATGGACTTTGTTCGCCAGCTACGTGAGCAAGGAGAGGCTTGTTACTTTACTATGGATGCTGGTCCCAATGTCAAGGTCCTCTGTCAGGAGAAAGACTTGGAGCATTTATCAGAAATCTTCGGTCAACGTTATCGCTTGATTGTGTCAAAAACAAAGGATTTGAGCCAAGATGATTGCTGTTAAAACTTGCGGAAAGCTCTATTGGGCAGGTGAATATGCTGTTTTAGAGCCAGGGCAGTTGGCCTTGATAAAGGCCATTCCCATCTATATGAAGGGCGAGATTGCTTTTTCTGATAGTTACCGTATCTACTCAGATATGTTTGGTTTCGCAGTGGATTTGACGCCGAATCCTGACTACAGCTTGATTCAAGAAACGATTGCTTTAGTGGAAGATTTCCTGATTTATCGAGGTCAAACTTTAAAACCTTTTTCTCTAGAAATCCGAGGAAAAATGGAACGAGAAGGGAAAAAGTTTGGTTTAGGTTCTAGTGGCAGCGTCGTTGTCTTGGTTGTCAAAGCTCTGCTAGCTCTATATAATCTTTCTGTTAATCAGGGCCTCTTATTCAAGCTGGCTAGTGCTGTCTTGCTCAAGCGCGGAGACAATGGTTCTATGGGGGACCTTGCCTGTATTGTGGCAGAGGAATTGGTTCTTTACCAGTCATTTAATCGCCAGAAGGTGGCTACTTGGTTGGAAGAAGAAAACTTAGCGACTGTTTTAGAGCGTGATTGGGGCTTTTCAATCTCACACGTACAACCTGCCCTAGAATGTGATTTCCTAGTGGGATGGACCAAGGAAGTGGCTGTATCGAGTCACATGGTCCAGCAAATCAAGCAAAACATCAATCAGAATTTTTTAAGTTCCTCAAAAGCAATGGTAGCTACTTTGGTAGAATCCTTGGAGCAAGGAAAAGCCGAAAAAGTGATCGAGCAAGTAGAAGTAGCCAGCAAGCTCTTAGAAGGCTTGAGCGCAGATATTTACACGCCTTCGCTTAGACAGCTGAAAGAAGCCAGTCAAGATTTGCAGGCTGTTGCCAAGAGTAGTGGCGCTGGTGGTGGTGATTGTGGTATTGCCTTGAGTTTTGATGAGCAATCAACTGAAACCCTAAAAAACCGTTGGGCCGATCTGGGGATTGAGCTCTTATACCAAGAAAGGATAGGACATGACGACAAATCGTAAGGACGAGCATATCCGCTATGCCCTTGAGCAGAAAAGTTCCTATAATAGCTTTGATGAGGTGGAGTTGATTCATTCTTCCTTGCCTCTTTACGATCTGGATGAAATCGATCTGTCGACAGAATTTGCTGGTCGAAAGTGGGATTTTCCTTTTTATATCAATGCCATGACAGGTGGAAGCGATAAGGGAAGAGAAATAAATCAAAAGCTGGCTCAGGTGGCGGAAGCCTGTGGGATTTTATTTGTAACGGGCTCTTATAGTGCGGCTCTCAAAGATCCATCAGATGCCTCTTTTTCTGTCAAGTATGATCATCCAAATCTCCTTCTTGGAACCAATATTGGATTAGACAAGCCTGTTGAGTTGGGACTTCGGACTGTAGAAGAGATGAATCCTCTTCTCCTGCAGGTGCATGTCAATGTTATGCAGGAGTTGCTTATGCCTGAAGGAGAAAGAAAGTTCAGAAACTGGCAATCGCATCTAGCAGATTATAGCAAGCAAATCCCCGTTCCGATTGTCCTAAAGGAAGTGGGCTTTGGAATGGATGCCAAGAGCATCGAAAGAGCCTATGAACTGGGTGTTCGTACAGTGGATATATCAGGTCGTGGTGGTACCAGCTTTGCTTATATCGAAAACCGCCGCAGTGGCCAACGTGATTACCTCAATCAATGGGGACAGTCTACTATGCAAGCCCTTCTCAATGCTCAAGAATGGAAAGACAAGGTCGAACTCTTGATCAGTGGAGGCGTTCGAAATCCGCTGGATATGATTAAGTGCTTGGTCTTTGGAGCCAAGGCTGTAGGACTGTCTCGAACGGTTCTAGAATTGGTTGAAAGCTACACAGTTGAAGAAGTGATTGGCATTGTCCAAGGCTGGAAAGATGATCTACGCTTGATCATGTGTGCCCTTAATTGTGCCACCATAGCAGATCTGCAAAAAGTAGACTATCTTCTTTATGGAAAATTAAAAGAAGCAAAAGATCAGATGAAAAAGGCGTAACCATCGCCTTTTTTCCATCTTCAGACCGAGGTGACTTTTTTGAATTGTGATAAAATAGAAGGGAGAGGATGAACCTATGAGAAAATTTAAAATCTTTTTATTTATCGAAGCCTGTCTTTTGACGGGAGCTCTGATTTTGATGGTGTCAGAGCATTTTTCACGTTTTCTGCTGATTCTATTCCTCTTTTTACTTTTGATTCGCTATTATACTGGTAAAGAGGGCAATAACCTTCTTTTGGTTGCGGCAACCATTCTCTTCTTTTTCATCGTCATGCTCAACCCCTTTGTGATTTTAGCTATTTTTGTTGCGGTCATATACAGCCTCTTTCTTCTTTATCCGATGATGAACCAGGAAAAAGAGCAGACCAATTTGGTTTTTGAAGAGGTGGTAACGGTTAAGAAGGAGAAAAATCGTTGGTTTGGCAATCTCCATCATTTTTCAAGCTACCAGACTTGCCAGTTTGATGATATCAATCTCTTTCGTCTCATGGGCAAGGATACCATTCATCTGGAGAGGGTCATCCTAACCAATCATGATAATGTCATTATTCTCAGAAAGATGGTAGGAACAACCAAAATCATTGTACCTGTAGATGTGGAAGTCAGTCTCAGCGTTAATTGTCTCTATGGTGATTTGACTTTTTTCAACCAGCCCAAGCGAGCCCTCCGCAATGAACACTATCATCAAGAAACAAGAGACTATCTTAAGAGTAACAAGAGTGTCAAGATTTTCTTGACCACTATGATTGGCGATGTGGAGGTGGTCAGAGGATGAAAAAACAAGCTTATGTTATCATTGCCCTCACCTCCTTCCTGTTTGTCTTATTTCTCTCCCACAGCTTGTTGGAAATTCTTGATTTTGACTGGTCTATTTTCCTGCATAATGTTGAAAAAACAGAAAAATTTGTCTTTTTGTTGTTGGTATTCAGCTTGTCCATGACCTGTCTTTTAGCCCTGTTTTGGCGAGGTGTGGAAGAGCTTTCTCTAAGAAAAATTCAGGTCAATCTCAAGCGTTTGTTGGCAGGGCAAGAAGTGGTTCAGGTTGCAGATCCAGATTTGGATGCCAGTTTCAAGTCCTTGTCAGGGAAACTTAACCTCTTGACAGAGGCTCTTCAAAAAGCTGAAAATCACAGTCTTACTCAGGAAGAGGAAATCATCGAGAAAGAACGAAAGCGGATTGCTCGGGATTTGCACGATACGGTTAGTCAGGAGTTGTTTGCGGCCCACATGATTTTGTCAGGTGTCAGTCAGCAGGCTTTGAAATTGGATAGAGAAAAGATGCAGACCCAGTTGCAGAGTGTCACAGCTATTTTAGAAACCGCCCAGAAGGATTTACGGGTCTTGCTCCTGCACTTGCGACCAGTTGAACTGGAGCAGAAGAGCTTGATAGAAGGGATTCAAATTCTTCTAAAAGAGCTTGAGGACAAGAGTGATCTCAAGGTTAGTCTTAAGCAAAATGTATCTAAATTGCCTAAGAAAATCGAGGAGCATATCTTCCGTATTCTGCAAGAATTGATCAGCAATACCCTCCGCCATGCCCAGGCCTCTTGTCTGGATGTCTATCTCTATCAGACGGATCTTGAATTGCAGCTGAAGGTGGTGGACAATGGGATTGGTTTCCAGTTAGGGAGTTTAGACGACTTGAGTTATGGACTGCGGAATATCAAGGAGCGAGTCGAAGATATGGCAGGAACGGTTCAACTCTTGACAGCTCCCAAGCAAGGTCTGGCGGTTGATATCCGTATTCCCCTGTTAGATAATGAGTTATAAAGGAGTAGAGATGAAAATTTTACTAGTAGATGACCATGAAATGGTCCGATTGGGCTTGAAAAGCTACTTTGACCTCCAAGATGATGTAGAAGTTGTAGGTGAGGCTGCCAACGGATCTCAAGGCATTGACTTGGCCTTGGAACTGCGTCCAGATGTCATTGTCATGGATATCGTCATGCCTGAGATGAATGGAATTGACGCGACCTTGGCCATCCTCAAAGAATGGCCTGAAGCCAAGATTTTGATTGTGACCTCTTACTTAGACAATGAAAAAATCATGCCTGTCTTAAATGCTGGTGCTAGGGGCTATATGCTCAAGACTTCAAGTGCGGATGAATTGCTGCACGCTGTTCGTAAGGTAGCTACTGGGGAGCTGGCCATTGAGCAAGAGGTCAGTAAGAAGGTCGAATACCACCGCAATCATATAGAACTACATGAGGACTTAACTGCGCGTGAGCGAGATGTGCTTCAACTCATCGCCAAGGGCTACGAAAATCAGCGCATCGCAGACGAACTGTTTATCTCTCTCAAGACGGTCAAGACCCATGTGTCCAATATCCTAGCCAAACTTGAAGTCAGCGATCGTACCCAGGCGGCTGTCTATGCCTTTCAGCACCACTTGGTGGGTCATGAAGACTTTTAATAGTTATGTAAAAATAATATTGGAGAAGTAGCTGAACTTAGTATCAAAGAAGCAAGCAAGTACCTCTAGCACGATTGAAAAGCGCATTCATTACTTGAAAAAAGTCGCTCGTTTATGTTATAATAGACTGTATTTAAAAAATTTTAAGGAGAAATGACAGAATGTCTGTATCATTTGAAAACAAAGAAACAAACCGTGGTGTCTTGACTTTCACTATCTCTCAAGACCAAATCAAACCAGAATTGGATCGTGTCTTCAACTCAGTGAAGAAATCTCTTAATGTTCCAGGTTTCCGTAAAGGTCACCTTCCACGTCCTATCTTCGACAAAAAATTTGGTGAAGAGTCACTTTACCAAGACGTTATGAACGCTCTTTTGCCAAATGCTTATGAAGCAGCTGTAAAAGAAGCTGGTCTTGAAGTGGTTGCTCAACCAAAAATTGATGTAACTTCAATGGAAAAAGGTCAAGACTGGGTTATTACTGCTGAAGTCGTTACAAAACCTGAAGTAAAATTGGGTGACTACAAAAACCTTGAAGTATCAGTTGATCTAGAAAAAGAAGTAACAGACGCTGACGTTGAAGAGCGTATCGAACGCGAACGCAACAACTTGGCTGAATTGGTTATCAAAGAAGCTGCTGCTGAAAACGGTGATACTGTTGTCATCGACTTCGTTGGTTCTATCGACGGTGTTGAATTTGATGGCGGAAAAGGTGAAAACTTCTCACTTGGACTTGGTTCAGGTCAATTCATCCCTGGTTTCGAAGACCAATTGGTAGGTCACTCAGCTGGCGAAACTGTTGATGTTATCGTAACATTCCCAGAAGACTACCAAGCAGAAGATCTTGCAGGTAAAGAAGCTAAATTCGTAACAACTATCCACGAAGTAAAAGCTAAAGAAGTTCCAGCTCTTGACGATGAGCTTGCAAAAGACATCGACGAAGAAGTTGAAACACTTGCTGAATTGAAAGAAAAATACCGTAATGAATTGGCTGCTGCTAAAGAAGAAGCTTACAAAGATGCAGTTGAAGGTGCAGCAATTGATAAAGCTGTAGAAAACGCTGAAATCGTAGAACTTCCAGAAGAAATGATCCACGAAGAAGTTCACCGTTCAGTAAATGAATTCCTTGGAAACTTGCAACGTCAAGGTATCAACCCTGACATGTACTTCCAAATCACAGGAACTACTCAAGAAGACCTTCACAAACAATACGAGGGAGAAGCTGAGTCACGTACTAAGACTAACCTTGTTATCGAAGCAGTTGCCAAAGCTGAAGGGTTTGACGCTTCAGAAGAAGAAATCCAAAAAGAAATCGAGCAATTGGCTGCAGATTACAACATGGAAGTTGCACAAGTACAAAGCTTGCTTTCAGCTGATATGTTGAAACATGATATCACAATCAAAAAAGCTGTTGAGTTGATTACAAGCACAGCAACAGTTAAATAATCTTAATAAACAAAAATCCCACCTGAATTGGTGGGTTTTCTTGTGCACTATTTTCCAAAAATCTCTTTGAGGTCTGCGTCAGTAATCCCAATCATGGCGGGGATGCTGTCCCAGTTTTCTTCGGATAGGATGTAGGATTGTTCAGAGTCGCTTGATATGGCAGTTTCAGAGACAGCTGGTTGCTTTTCTTCAACATTCTCTAGTAGAACACTGAAGCGTTCAATCAGATAGGTTTTTCGGGCAGTTCCGATGTGTTGGGTAGCATAATCAAAGGCCTGCAATTCGCCTAGTAAGATAAGCTTGCTTTTGGCGCGTGTAATGGCTGTGTAGATGAGATTACGCTCCAGCATACGCCTGCTAGCACTGGTGATAGGTAGGATAACAACAGGGAACTCACTTCCCTGCGATTTATGGATACTCATGGCATAGGCCAGGCGAATTTTGTACCATTCGTTACGTGGGTAAGAGACCTCATTGCCATCAAAATCAATGACAATCTCGTCTTGTTTCGACTCAGTGTATTTTCCAGGAATCAGGTCTGTGATGGCTCCTAAATCTCCATTAAAGACATTGATTTCAGCATCGTTGACCAAGTGAATGACCTTATCTCCCTTACGATAGTGGCACTGGGGAGCTTCAAAACTGAGTTGGTCTTTTTGTGGTGGGTTCAGGAGGTCTTGCATGAGTTGGTTGATGGCATCAATTCCTGCAGTCCCTCGGTACATGGGAGCCAGAACCTGGATATCACGGGCAGGGATGCCGCTTCTGAGGGCTGCGCCTAAAATCTTTTCAATAGTAGCAGGGATATGAGCACTAGCAATTTCAAAGTAGGAACGGTCTGCTTTTTTCTGGATGAAATCAGCTGGCAAGATGCCCTGTCGAATCTGACTAGCTAGGGTGACGATAGTTGATTCTTCGCTTTGCCGATAAATTTTTTCCAAGCGAGTTTGAGGAATCAAGGGAATATGAAGCAGATCCGCTAGAACCTGTCCAGGGCTGACAGACGGTAGCTGGTCGCTGTCACCCACGATGAGGATTTTACTGTTAGAAGAGATGTTGGAGAAGAGTTGGTTGGCCAGCCAAGTATCCACCATGGAAAATTCATCTACGATGATAAAGTCAGCATCTAGATAATCTTCCAGATGACTGGTATCATCGTCACCTGTCATTCCTAAATGACGGTGTATGGTCGCGCTAGGCAAACCTGTCAATTCATTCATGCGCCGAGCTGCTCGTCCAGTTGGAGCGGCAAGAAGAATAGGTAGATTGCTTTTTTTTCTGAGGTCAAGTCCTTCTAAAAGGGCATAAACAGCGATAATCCCATTGATAACAGTTGTTTTACCAGTACCAGGACCACCTGTCAGGATAAAGACCTTGTTCTGGATAGCATCACAGATAGCTTGTTTTTGAATGCTATCATACTCAATCCCCAGTTCTTGCTCGACAGTAGTGATATGCTTTTGAATGGATTCTAAATCTTGGCTCTTCTGTTTTCCTTTTTCAAGGATACGAACCAAGTGACTGCGGATACCTTCCTCAGCGAAAAAGAGGCTGTTATCAAAGATTTTGGTATCAATCTGCTGAACCTTGTCTTCTTCGATCAGGTAGGAGAGCTCTTGGGCCACTTGGCTGGGATCCAGTTCCACGGGGCGGGAAGACTCAAGGAGAGTAAGGGTTTGTTCTAGCAAATCCCGTGCTTCAACATAGGTGTCCCCTGTTTCCATACAGGCCTGAAAAAGACTATGAACTAGTCCTGCACGGAAGCGTTCAGGAGCCTGACTTTCGATACCTAGTTCTTCCGCTAATTGATCAGCAATGGTAAAGCCCAAACCCTTGATATCCTCGACCAACTGGTAGGGATAATTTTCAACCACATCAAGGGTTTCTTCCTTGTAAAAGTCTTGAATCTGAAAGGCTAGTTTGTTGGGAATGCCGTAGTTGGCAAGTTTGGCCAAAACCATCTCGGTTCCGTAGTTGAGGCGGAGAGTAGAGACGAATGCCTCGCGATTTTTAGCAGAGAGTCCTGAGATACCTTCTAGCTTTTCTGGGTGTTGCAGAATTTCGTCAATGGTATTGTCGCCATAGGTATCCACAATTTTCTGAGCTGTCTTGAGACCAATTCCCTTGAAATGGCTACTTGAAAAGTACTTGACCAAGCCCTTGCTAGTTGGTTTTGCGCGTTCATATCGGCTGATTTGCAGTTGTTCCCCATACTTGGAGTGCTGGACAATTTGTCCCCAAAAGGTATAGTCTTCTCCCTCAATCACATCAGCCATGGCGCCCGTGACAATGATTTCAAAATCATCAAAATCCTCTGCGTCCGTATCGTCGATTTCTAGGAGGAGGATGCGGTAAAAATTGCTGGGATTTTCAAAAATAATCCGTTCAATGGTTCCTGAAAAATAAACTTCCATAAAATTCCTTTGTATGAATAGGTGAGAGTTAATACTCTTCGAAAATCAAATTCAAACCACGTCAGCTTCGCCTTGCCGTACTCAAGTACAGCCTGCGGCTAGCTTCCTAGTTTGCTCTTTGATTTTCATTGAGTATAACTTTGTTTCTATCTTAATCAAACTGGATAGTGAATAATCATATTCTCACGATAGAAGAAGAGGCTGAGATTCTTGATTCTCGGCCTCTTCGATTTCTTAAAATGTTCCGATACGGGTGATTGGCCAGAAGCGGAATTTAGCTTCCCCTGTGATATCTTTTGCTTTGAAGGTACCTACGTGGCGGCTGTCACTTGAAACCAAGCGGTCGTCTCCGAGGAGAAGGTA
This sequence comes from Streptococcus mitis, assembly GCF_009496205.1. Classification (GTDB taxonomy): domain Bacteria; phylum Bacillota; class Bacilli; order Lactobacillales; family Streptococcaceae; genus Streptococcus; species Streptococcus mitis_BN. The sequence continues at coordinate 43,231 of NZ_WIJO01000006.1, read as the reverse complement.
CTCTCCTTCTGGAACAGTAAAGCTAAAGTTGGTGTTGTAGTTGACATCAACTGTGAAGGCTTGGGCTTTTTCAGCGATACTTCTAAAGAAAGTTCCTTTATTTCCTTCAAATCCCTTGCCTGAGTAAGTACTTTGGAGTTTGTCGTCCTTGAAACGTTTGATATAGTCTGCTAGGTAAGGCTCATCGGTCTCTTTATCATTGATGTAAAGTTTATCGTTTTCGTAACGGATGGTGTCGCCAGGCATTCCAATCACGCGCTTGACGATGTCCTTATTGCCATCTTCCTCATGGGCAACCACGATATCAAAACGGTCAATAGGAAGGTGCTTAACAACAAAGAGGATTTCGCCATCCGCTAGGGTAGGATCCATGGAATGTCCTTCTACGCGGACGTTACTCCAAAAAAAGATACGGCTTAAAGCTAATAATGACAGAATCAGGAGGAACAATCCCCACTCTTTTAAGAAATTTTTAAATGAATTCATAACTTACCTTTCTAAGCGTTTTTTCGCTTTTTCAGTATTTTTAAAGTGCAGTTTGGCGCAGAAGTTGAGTCCCTGCATACCATAGGCTTGCAAAATCTGGCTAGCCACCTTATCAGAAGCCGTTCCAGCTCCACTTGGAAGTTGATAGCCCAGTTCTCGTCCTAGATTTTCAAGATTTTCTAGAAAGAGATCACGCGCAATGATGGAAGAAACTGCGACAGCCAAGTATTTGCCCTCAGCCTTTTCTTCTAAGCTGATAGGATTGCTGAAACGATTGGCCTCTTGTGCCAAGTACTTGTCATAATTTTTAGCACTGGTAAAGGCATCAATCACAATTTTCTCAGGCTGAAGTCCTTTTTGAAGGAGGAGATAGATAGACTGATTATGGAGGGCAACCTTAACCGAAACAGCGTTGTAGCGGTCTCCGATGACCTCGTTGTACTTGCTTGGTGAGAGAAGCAGTGCCTGGTGCTGGATTTTTTCTTTGAGGATGGGAGCAATCTGACGAATCTTTTGGTCGGTCAGAGTTTTAGAATCTCCCACACCAAGTTGGCGCAAGAAGTCATGCTGGTCAGGTGTGACAAAGGAAGCCACAACTGCAAGTCCACCAAAGTAGGAACCATTTCCAACCTCATCCGTCCCAATCAAAGGGAGATTTTGTCCGCTGGTTTGCCCTACAACTTGATAGCCAAAGAAACTAGCATATTTCTCAGCTCCTTCACCCTGAAGCAAGACCTTTCCAGAAGTATAGATAGAAACCGTGGCTTGAGGTAGTTTTAAAAGGTAGCGGATGTAGGGATTCTTGCTAGGAGCCAGACTGGTTTGATAGTGTTCAAGAAAAGCCTGAATCTCCTTTTCGCTTGGTGTGAGTGTTATACTTGCCATAGTTTCTATTGTACCATAAAAGCAGGCAAATTTGTAAAAACTGACAAAGTTAGCGAATTTTGGTATAATATCGTGAGGTGAATTTTATGGCAAATCTAAATCGATTCAAATTTACATTCGGAAAAAAATCATTAACCTTGACAACCGAGCATGATAACCTTTTTATGGAGGAAATCGCTAAGGTTGCGACAGAAAAATACCAAGCAATTAAAGAACAAATGCCTAGCGCAGATGATGAGACAATCGCTCTTTTGTTGGCAGTCAACTGTTTATCAACTCAGCTCAGCCGTGAGATTGAATTTGACGATAAGGAGCAAGAGTTAGAAGAACTCCGTCACAAGCTCGTGACCTGCAAGCAAGAACAGAGCAAGATTGAGGATTCCTTATGATTTCACTCCTTCTTCTATTGGTCTTGGCTTGGGGATTTTATATTGGCTATCGGAGAGGCCTGCTCTTGCAGGTGTATTACCTGATTTCAGCCATGGCATCGGCTTTTATGGCTGGCCAGTTTTACAAGGGGCTTGGAGAGCAGTTCCATTTATTGCTCCCTTATGCAAATCCTCAGGAAGGTCAGGGAACCTTCTTTTTCCCATCGGATCAACTCTTTCAGTTGGATAAGGTCTTTTACGCAGGTATCGGCTACTTGTTAGTATTTGGGGTTGTCTATAGTATCGGTCGTTTACTTGGTCTCTTGTTACACTTACTTCCTAGTAAAAAACTGGGTGGCAAGTTGTTCCAAGTTTCAGCAGGTCTCTTGTCTATGTTGGTGACCTTATTTGTCTTACAAATGGCCTTGACCATCTTGGCGACCATTCCCATGGCAGCTATACAAAATCCTCTTGAAAAGAGCATCGTTGCAAAACACATCATTCAGAGCATACCAGTAACGACTAGTTGGCTCAAACAAATCTGGGTGACAAATTTAATCGGATAAAAAGGGCAGGATTTTTCCTAGCCCTTTGTTTACAGATTGACTAGAATCTATCAGAATGTAAAAAGCTACCTCAAAGACAAGGAAATAACAATGAATAAGAAAATATTAGAAACATTAGAGTTCAATAAGGTCAAGGCCTTGTTTGAACCTCATTTGTTGACCGAGCAGGGCTTGGAGCAATTGAGACAGCTGGCTCCGACTGCCAAAGCAGATAAAATCAAACAGGCTTTTGCTGAGATGAAGGAAATGCAGGCTCTCTTTGTTGAGCAACCGCATTTTACCATTCTCGCAACCAGGGAAATTTCAGGAGTTTGCAAGCGGTTGGAGATGGGAGCGGACCTCAATATCGAAGAGTTCCTGCTCTTGAAGCGCGTGCTTCTTGCCAGTCGAGAACTGCAAAGTTTTTATGCTAATCTGGAAAATGTTAGCTTGGAAGAATTAGCCCTTTGGTTTGAGAAATTACATGATTTTCCGCAATTACAAGGAAATCTCCAAGCCTTTAATGATGCAGGTTTCATTGAAAATTTTGCCAGTGAAGAATTGGCGCGAATCCGCAGAAAAATCCATGATAGCGAGAGTCAGGTACGCGATGTTTTACAGGACCTGCTCAAGCAAAAAGCGCAGATGTTGACGGAAGGAATCGTTGCCAGCAGAAATGGCCGTCAGGTTTTACCAGTCAAAAACACCTACCGCAATAAGATTGCTGGTGTCGTTCATGATATTTCTGCTAGTGGAAATACCGTCTATATCGAACCCCGTGAGGTGGTCAAACTGAGCGAAGAAATTGCCAGTTTGCGAGCAGATGAGCGCTATGAAATGCTTCGCATTCTCCAAGAAATTTCTGAACGTGTCCGCCCTCATGCGGCTGAAATTGCCAATGATGCTTGGATTATCGGCCATCTGGACTTGATTCGTGCCAAGGTCCGCTTTATCCAAGAAAGGCAAGCAGTTGTTCCTAAGCTATCAGAAAATCAGGAGATTCAACTGCTCCATGTCTGCCATCCATTGGTCAAAAATGCCGTTGCAAATGATGTCCATTTTGGTCAAGATTTAACAGCGATTGTTATTACAGGTCCCAATACAGGTGGGAAGACCATCATGCTCAAGACCCTCGGCTTGACGCAGGTTATGGCTCAGTCTGGTTTGCCGATTTTAGCAGATAAGGGAAGTTGTGTTGGTGTTTTTGAAGAAATTTTTGCTGACATTGGAGATGAGCAGTCTATTGAGCAGAGCTTGTCTACCTTCTCTAGCCACATGACCAATATTGTGGACATTCTTGGCAAGGTCAATCAACATTCGCTCTTACTCTTGGATGAGTTGGGGGCTGGTACAGACCCTCAAGAAGGAGCAGCCCTTGCCATGGCTATTCTGGAAGACCTTCGCCTGCGTCAAGTCAAGACAATGGCTACTACTCACTATCCGGAACTAAAGGCCTATGGTATTGAGACAGCCTTTGTTCAAAATGCCAGCATGGAGTTTGATACTGCGACTCTTCGCCCGACTTATCGCTTTATGCAGGGCGTTCCTGGCCGAAGCAATGCCTTTGAAATTGCTAAACGTCTAGGCCTATCTGAGGTTATCGTAGGGGATGCCAGCCAGCAGGTCGATCAGGACAATGACGTCAATCGTATCATTGAGCAACTGGAAGAGCAGACGCTAGAGAGCCGCAAACGTTTGGACAATATCCGTGAGGTGGAACAAGAAAATCTCAAGATGAACCGTGCTCTCAAAAAACTTTACAACGAACTCAATCGTGAAAAGGAAACCGAACTTAATAAGGCGCGTGAACAGGCTGCTGAGATTGTGGACATGGCTCTGAGTGAAAGTGACCAGATTCTTAAAAATCTCCATAGTAAATCTCAACTCAAACCCCACGAAATCATTGAAGCCAAGGCAAAGCTGAAAAAACTGGCTCCTGAAAAAGTAGATTTGTCTAAAAATAAGGTTCTTCAAAAGGCCAAGAAAAAACGAGCTCCAAAGGTGGGAGATGATATCGTGGTTCTCAGTTACGGTCAGCGTGGTACCTTGACCAGTCAACTCAAAGATGGCCGCTGGGAAGCCCAAGTTGGCTTGATTAAGATGACTTTAGAAGAGAAAGAATTTGACCTCGTTCAAGCCCAGCAAGAAAAGCAAGTCAAGAAGAAACAGGTCAATGTCGTGAAACGAACTTCTGGTCGTGGCCCACAAGCCAGACTGGACCTTCGAGGCAAACGTTATGAAGAGGCTATGAATGAGCTAGATGCCTTTATCGACCAAGCCTTGCTTAATAATATGGCTCAAGTTGATATCATCCATGGTATCGGAACAGGTGTCATCCGTGAAGGTGTCACCAAATACCTACAAAGAAACAAGCATGTCAAGAGTTTCGGCTATGCCCCACAAAATGCTGGAGGCAGTGGTGCGACTATTGTCACTTTTAAAGGATAGAAGTATTCCGAGCTTTATACAGTAAAAACTGTTGAATTAAGTTTTACTAATAAACACATTGACAAAAGCCAACATTTTTTGTAAAATAAGAATCAATTAAATACCAACACCGAATGAAGTTTAATAGAAGTGGGGAATCGTTTGATTTTTCATGACTGTAAATGGACGGAACTCTGGAGAGACCGTAAAGGCACCGAAGGGGCAAGGCAGGCAACTGCTCAAACTCTCAGGTAAAAGGACAGAGCTAGGATAGACCGCTTTTTAGCATTTATCTAAGCATTCCAGAGTACATGTATCTTGCATGTGCTCTTTCTTTTGGGGTTGAAAAGATAGGAGAAGGAAATGTTAGAATTGCTTAAATCAATTGATGCTTTTGCTTGGGGTCCACCCCTCTTGATTCTCTTGGTCGGAACAGGGATTTACCTAACTGCCCGTTTAGGACTTTTGCAGGTTTTGCGTTTGCCTAAGGCCTTTCAACTTATTTTTATCAAGGACAAGGGACACGGTGATGTATCTAGCTTTGCGGCACTGTGTACAGCCCTGGCAGCGACAGTTGGTACGGGGAATATTATCGGGGTGGCTACTGCTATCAAGGTTGGTGGCCCAGGTGCCCTTTTTTGGATGTGGATGGCTGCTTTCTTTGGGATGGCTACCAAGTATGCGGAAGGACTCTTGGCGATCAAATACCGCACCAAGGACGACCATGGTGCAGTAGCGGGAGGCCCAATGCACTATATACTTCTAGGGATGGGAGAAAAGTGGCGACCACTTGCGATATTCTTTGCCCTGGCAGGTGTTCTAGTAGCTTTGTTGGGAATCGGGACCTTCACCCAAGTCAACTCGATTACAGAATCTATCCAAAATACAACGACTATTTCGCCAGCTATCACTGCTCTTGTGTTGTCTATATTTGTAGCGATTGCAGTCTTTGGTGGTCTCAAGTCCATTTCAAAGGTTTCAACTACTGTTGTTCCTTTTATGGCCATCATCTATATTTTGGGAACTCTTACAGTTATTTTCTTTAATATCGGGAAACTCCCAGCTACAATCGCTTTAATATTGACATCAGCTTTTAGTCCAGTTGCTGCGGTGGGTGGATTTGCCGGTGCTAGCATTCGGATGGCTATCCAAAATGGTGTGGCGCGTGGTGTCTTCTCAAACGAATCTGGTCTGGGTTCTGCTCCTATTGCAGCAGCAGCTGCTAAGACAAATGAACCGGTAGAGCAAGGATTGATTTCCATGACAGGAACCTTTATTGACACCCTCATTATCTGTACTCTGACTGGTTTGACCATCTTGGTAACTGGGGTTTGGAGTGGTGATTTAAATGGGGTTGCCTTGACTCAGTCAGCCTTCTCAACAGTCTTTTCACATTTTGGACCTGCCCTCTTGACCATTTTCCTTGTACTCTTTGCCTTTACAACGATTCTAGGTTGGAACTACTATGGAGAACGCTGTTTCGAGTTCCTCTTTGGTGTTCGTTTTATCTGGCTTTACCGTGTGATTTTTGTGCTCATGGTCTTGCTAGGAGGATTTATCGAGTTGGATATGGTATGGATTATTGCTGATATTGTCAACGCTTTGATGGCTCTGCCAAACTTGATTGCCCTCTTAGTTTTATCACCAGTTGTTATTGCTGAGACTAAAAAGTATTTTAATAAATAATGGAATCACACATCGCGTGTGATTTTTTGCTTTCATAAAAAATTTCTATCGATGCAATTTAAAATATATATTATACACGGTATAGAATCTGTGATAGACTAGGTTTCAACAACATGAAAAGAGGTTTTATGATGACAACATTTACAATCCATACAGTAGAATCAGCACCAGCAGAAGTGAAAGAAGTTCTTGAAACAGTAGAAAAAGATAACAATGGCTATATTCCTAACCTAATCGGTCTCTTGGCTAATGCACCGACTGCTTTAGAGGCTTACCGTACTGTCGGAGCTATCAACCGTCGCAACAGCCTGACACCCGTTGAGCGTGAAGTGGTGCAAATCACGGCAGCTGTGACCAATGGTTGTGCCTTCTGCGTCGCAGGTCATACAGCTTTTTCCATCAAACAAATCCAGATGAACGATGACCTTCTTCAAGCTCTTCGCAATCGTACTCCAATTGAAACAGATCCTAAATTGGACACCCTAGCTAAGTTTACCTTGGCAGTTATCAATACCAAGGGTCGTGTAGGAGATGAAGCCTTGGCTGAGTTTTTAGAAGCTGGATACACTCAACAAAATGCCTTGGATGTGGTTCTTGGTGTCAGCCTAGCAAGCCTCTGTAACTATGCCAACAACCTAGCCAATACCCCAATTAACCCAGAATTGCAACCTTATGCTTAATTCATATCTGAGTAAAATGAAGTCTGAAATCAACGGACTTCGTTTTTTATCCCCTCATTTAAGCGCTATTATGCTATACTGAAACTAACATGATTATTGGAGGTTAGGATGAAAAAACTCCCTTTGGTATTTTCTGGTTGTTTGCTAGGTTTGGCAGGAGCTGGAAATCTTATTTTAGATACGTTGCCGGTTCTGTCCCATCTTTTTAGTCTGACAGGTTTGGTTTTGTGGCTCTTTTTTCTGCTTCTGCATCTTTTTAATTGGAAAGAAACCAAGCAAGAATTGACCAAGCCCCCACTTTTGTCAGGAATGGCCACCTTTCCCATGGCTGGGATGATTTTATCGACTTATGTCTTTCGAGCCTTCCCTCATTTCCCTTTGGTTGCTCAAGGACTCTGGTGGTTTTCATTTCTCTTGGATGTGGCTCTGATTGCTGGCTTCACTATCAAATTTGCCTGCCCGGGTCGGAGGGTTCATGCAACTCCAAGCTGGACGGTTCTCTATGTGGGGATAGCAGTAGCAGCCTTGACTTATCCTCTGGTAGGCATCATCGAAATTGCCTATGCGACCTTGAGTTTTGGGTTTCTCCTAACCTTCTATCTCTACCCGCTTATTTATAGCGATTTAAAGAAACATCCACTCCCACAAGCCATGCTTGGACAAGAAGGGATCTACTGTGCTCCTTTCTCTCTACTCTTGGCTTCCCTAGTTCGAGTTGGAGGAGTCAATCTACCGACTTGGGGCTTGATTGCCATGATTTTGGCTTCTCAAACTTTCTTTTTCTTTGTTTTGACTCGCCTGCCCAATATTTTAAAACAAGGCTTTCAACCAGCCTTCTCAGCCCTCACCTTCCCGACCATTATCACAGCTACCTCGCTCAAGATGGCTCAGGGAATCTTGAAACTTCCATTTTTGGATTATTTAGTACTGGCTGAAACCGCTATTTGCTTAATTATTTTAGTCTTTGTGTTAGGCGCTTATCTGAATTGGTTACGAAAAAAGGTCTAGCTAGAAATAGCTAAACCTTTTTTCGTAAGTGTCCGTACACTTACTGTGCTTACTACAAAAGTCAAGTAAGCATTTTCCTAAAATTGTAAATATATTATACCATAAAATTCAAGAGAAATGAGAAAACGCTATTGACAAATTGTCAGTAAGGTAGTATGATGTGCAATAGGAGGAATAAAATGCGAGATGTAAAAGATCCGGAAATTCGACGGGCTGAGATTATGGATGCTGCTATGCTCCTCTTTATGGAGAAAGGATATGCGAACACAACAACTCAGGATATAGTCGATAAGGTAAATATATCACGAGGTTTGTTATACTATCACTTTAAGAACAAAGAAGATATTCTGTATTGTCTTGTGGAACGTTATTCAGAGAAATTATTGAGAGATATTCATGTGATTGTCAATGATGACGACAAAACTGCTATTGAAAAAATAAGAGCCTTTATAGATGCCACAATAATCTCTACAGATAACGTTTCAGCGGAAGGAACTGAGTTACAAAAGACGGTTGATCTTGAAGAAAATCGTTATATGTTAGATAAGTTATCTCATAAGCTCATTGAAAAACTGACTATATATTTTGAGAGGATAATAAATCAAGGCATCTCAGAAAAAGTATTTTCTGTAAAATATCCATCAGAAACAGCAGAATTTCTGATGACAGCCTATGTTTTTGTTTCAAACAACATAGGTATAAAAACTTCAAAGAAAGAACCTGTCAAAGATTACTTGAATGCATTTAAGATAATGCTGGAACAAAATCTAAATACAAAAGGACTCTTTAGCAATTAAAAAAGATAGAATGTTTGTAAAGAGAACTATGTACCGATAGCTAAATCAAAACAAGCTATCGGTATTATTTCAATATACGACTGACAAATTGTCAATGGAGACGAAAAAATGTTAGAGATAAAGAATTTTAGTAAAAGTTATGGGGATAAGAAGGTTGTGGATAACCTATCTATTTCAGTACAGCATGGAGATATTTATGGTTTTATTGGAGCAAATGGTGCGGGAAAAACGTCAACGATAAAGGCAGTTGTCGGTATCCATGATTTTGAAGACGGAAGTATAATTATCAACGGTCATTCTATTAAAGAAGAACCTGTTATTTGTAAAAAAATGATGGCTTATATCCCAGATAATCCAGATTTGTATGAACATATGACAGGACTTCAATATATTAATTTTATTGCTGACTTGTTTGAAATTCCTACAAAAATACGCAAGGAAAGGATCCAAAAATATGGTGATTTATTTGATATGACTGACCATCTTTCGGGGATTATTTCTTCGTATTCACATGGTATGAAGCAACGAACAGCTATTATTTCTGCACTGGTACATTCTCCTAAACTGTTGATTCTAGATGAACCCTTTGTTGGGCTGGATCCCAAAGCAACTTTCCTACTAAAGAAAATTATGTATGAGTGTGTTTCAGATGGAGGTGCTATTTTCTTTTCAACCCATGTATTGGACGTTGCAGAAAAATTATGTAATAAGATTGCCATTATCAAAAATGGAAAGTTAATTGCAAGTGGCAATACAGGAGACGTCAAAGGTGATGAATCATTGGAGGCATTTTTCATGGAGGTGCAGGACAATGAGTAACATTTGGATACTGCTTAAAGCGCAATTGATTAATTTCTTTCCGATTAACGAGATTAGAGATTCAGGAAATAAAAAACAAAGTTCAATGGCTATTGCGAGTTTTGGCATAATAACCCTTTCCTTATTTTGCTTTGTTTATAATATACTAACAGCGAAAACATTGGTACACGTCGGACAGCAGGACTTGATACCGGCATATATGGTCTCTGTATCAAGTTTTTCAATATTATTTTTGACTGTCTTTTATTCGAATGGCATTTTATTTGGCAGTCGAGATATGGAAATTCTCCTATCCTTACCTGTTAAAAGTTCGTATATTATCACCAGCAAGTTCATGTTTATGTACTTATTGAATTTTTTAATAGGATTGATGTTTATGCTCCCGGGTGGAATTGTATGGATCTTGAACGGAAGTTTAAACCTCCTACAGATTATATTGTATTTTACTTCTATCATCTTTGCTCCCTTGATACCTATATGCATAGCAGCATGTATGGGAATCATTGTTGTTACTGTTTCATCTTATTTTAAGAGGAAAAATGTTATTGCTCTAATCTTTTCATTTGCAATGATAGGCATAATTGGATATATTGCAGTGTCAGCTATGAAATCAGGTAATGAAGACAGCATTGAGATCATGCTTTCTAAGCAAATTATAGGACTGTACCCAATATCCGGGTTATTCGTGCAACACACAAATTTTCCAATGTATATTGGAATGGGATTATTTATTGCTTTTTCAACAGCAGTTTTTTATATATTTGTAAAAATTGTTGCGATGAAGTATGGATTGCTTAATACTCTTGCTAAAACAACATCAAGATATTCTGATAACAAAAAATCTTATAATAGAAAATCGATATTTCTTGCCTTGTATAAAAAAGAAATGGGACGCTTTTTAAGCTCGTACATGGCGGTCTTGAATGCAGGCCTCGGTGTAATACTTTTATGTGTTTTTAGTATATTTTTGCTTTTTAATTCTGTAGAACAAATAGGAGAGTCTTCAGGGATAGAAAATATAAATGAATATCTCTCAAATTTTGCTCCATTATTTATTGCATCTATGCTCTCGCTCAGTTGCCCGGCAGCTTCAGCGATATCTTTAGAAGGAAAAAACATTTGGATTTTGCAAAGCTCTCCTGTTAAGGTAAAAATGATCCTAAATTCCAAGATAGCTGTCAATCTTACACTTCATTTGATTGGATATATGATTTCTGTATCTGTATTTGTGCTAAAACTAGATATAAATCTCATTCAAGTCACGAACCTAATTATTGTTCCTATATGTTATTCCTTTTTTATAACTGTAATTGGAATCGCATTAAATAAAAAATATCCTAACTATGATTGGGACAGTGAGATGATAGTTGTCAAACAAAGTCTTCCTGTTATTGTAACTGGAATTATTGGTATGATTGCGCTTATTACGCCACTTTTGCTTAATTGGCTGTTTAATCTTCCGATTATATTTGTTTTACAGGTAGTATCAGTAGTTTTATTGGTTATTACAATGGGTGTTTATTTAACAATAAGCAAGTTAAATTTTATCTAGTTAAAGGAGGAAAATAAGATGAAAAACAGACTGATAAAAGATATTTTGGTGTTATTAGTAATGCTAGCTATAATAGTTGTTATTTGCATATTTCTCCCAGAGAAAATTCCTGTTCATTTCAATGCAAAAGGAGTTGCAGATATGTTTGCTAATAAATATTACCTTCTGTTTGCTACGGTTATTCCGTATTCTGCTTATTGGAAATTTATACGCGGAAGGAAAAATAAACAGGTTAAGTGAATATGTATCCATATTTACAAATAGCATCTGTGATAAGAGCAACTGTTTTAAGAGGTAAGTATGTACCGGGGCAACAGCTGCCTCCCATAAGGACTTTAGCAGAGAGGGAAGAATGTAATCCTGCAACCGTTCAAAAATCATTAAAAGTTCTTGAAAAACAGGGGTTGCTTGTCAGTCGTGGAAGTAAAGGATATTTTGTTACTGAAAGTGAGAAGAAAATAATTGAGTTAAGAAATCAGCATTTGAACAGGCTTATAAAAATATTGTTTGAAAAACTATATGCCTTAGGATTTTCGGATTCTGAGATTATTAAACTATTTGATAGAATAGAAACTTAAACAGTGAATAAAAATCAATTATGTGTGAAGAAGATACAGATACTGACTATTTAGATTATTGATAAAATGGATGAAATGAATATGGAAGAATCGAAACATCTAATGTTAGAAATACCCAAGAAACATAATATTCCTCTTTTCAATAATCTCCATAGTAGATTATTGTTTCAGATGCAAGCTGAAACACGCAAGTGTAGCTAAAGAAGTATTCTTATTCTTATGTTTTTAGAGGACACAGGTGGGCAGAAAAAGGCTCCACAATATCCATAAGGGATTTACCCACTACAAATATTATAGTGCCTATAATCTCTATTAACTCTTGCTTTTTCACTTTCAGAATAAGGAACCTGACAAATTCTTCGGACTCATTGAGGACAATCTAAAGCAGGTTCATCTTCTTTTTCAGACTGTCTTTAAAATCTTCCTCAAGGACAAAGAGAAAATCGTCAACGTCCTTCAACTACCCTATTCCAACGCAAAATTAGAGGCGACTAATAATCTCATTAAACTCATCAAACGAAATGCCTTTGGTTTTCGGAATTTTGAAAACTTCAAAAAACGGATTTTCATCGCTCTGAACATCAAAAAAGAAAGGACGAAATTTGTCCTTTCTAGATCTTAGCTGACTTCAACCCACTACAGTTGACAAAGAAGCATTTTTTATGGTTTGATAACTTCAGCTCCACCCATGTATGGACGAAGTGCTTCTGGGATGGTCACAGAACCATCTTCATTTTGGTAGTTTTCAAGAATAGCAGCGACTGTACGTCCAACTGCAAGTCCAGAACCGTTCAAGGTATGGAGCAATTTCACCTTGCCATCTGCTTCATCGCGGTAACGGATTTGAGCACGACGGGCTTGGAAATCTTCTGTGTTTGAACAGCTTGAGATTTCACGGTAGGTATTTTGTGCTGGAATCCAAACTTCCAAGTCGTAAGTCTTCGCAGCTGAGAAGCCCATATCTCCTGTAGAGAGAGCAACGACACGGTATGGAAGGTTAAGTTTTTGAAGGATATTTTCAGCGTTGGCTGTCATTTTTTCCAATTCTTCGTAAGATTCTTCTGGTTTGGCAAATTTAACCATTTCAACCTTGTGGAATTGGTGCAAACGGATCAAGCCACGAGTATCACGACCAGCAGAACCAGCCTCAGAACGGAATGAAGGACTCATAGCAGTGAAGTAGATTGGAAGGTCCTTTCCGTCAAGGATTTCATCACGGTAGTAGTTTGTCAGAGGAACTTCAGCTGTAGGAATAAGGACATAATTGCTGTCGCTGAGTTCAAAAGTATCTTCCTTGAATTTTGGATATTGACCAGTACCAAACATAGAGTCATGGTTAACCATGTAAGGTGTGATGACTTCAGTATAGCCCTCTTTTCCATGCTCATCCAACATAAAGTTGTAGATAGCACGTTCCAAACGAGCACCGAGGCCTTTATAGAAGAGGAAGCGAGCGCCCGTTACCTTACCACCGCGTTCCCAGTCAAGGATACCGAGGGCTTCACCAAGATCCCAGTGAGCTTTAGGTTCGAAATCGAATTCGCGTGGAGTACCCCAACGGCGAACTTCAACATTGTCGTCTTCGTCAGCCCCAACAGGAACGCTGTCAGCTGGGATATTTGGAAGAGTAGTCGTAAATTCTGTCAATTTAGCATCGATTTCTGCCAATTCGGCATCCAAGGCTTTGACTTCAGTAGATAGATTTTGCATGGCAGCAATCTTGTCATCTGCATTTTCCTTGTTGCGTTTGGCTTGAGCAATCTCAGCTGAAACTGTGTTACGTTCTGCTTTTAAAGTTTCGACCTTAACCAAAATGTCACGACGTTTAGCATCGATTTCTTTCATCTCGTTCAAGACAGCAGCATCTACACCACGTGTAGCCAATTTTTCTGCGACAGCATCAAAGTCTGTACGAATACGTTTGATATCTAACATAAGAACTCCTTTATGAAAAAAGCACACCTGACAAAGCGTTGGAGTGACAGGGCCACGGTTCCATCCAACTTCACAGGTGTGCACTTGATTGTGTATGTAATTTTGAATAACGGTAGAATTTCACCTATCCCTCCTATCTGCTCGCAGCACCCGCAGACTTTCTGAAAGAAGAAGATAACCTACTTATCCGTTGCTATGATTATACTAAAGTTTCTACTTTTTTGCAAATAGATTTTTAAATTTTTGACTAATTGTCTGAATCAGGGTAGGAAGTTTGACGACCTTGTCATTGCCCAGTTTTTCGCGTGCAATTTTGAGAATGGCACCTGAGTCTTTTGAAGCAAAGAGGAATTTTCCTTGATCAGTAAAGACTTCGAAGTGGCGACTGATTTTGCGACCAGTAACATTAGCTCCAATCTGGTTGATATGGCTCCAAGGAATCTGGATAAATTGTTCAACATTGACATCTGGATAAAATTCCAGAGCCTGATCCCCGACCAAGAATTTTCCCACTTTCCCAGCTATAGAGAGGTAGGAGGTGCCTGTCGTATTGAGGAGCACTGTTTTGTTAAGTGATTGAGCCATGCTTAGTCTTCCTTACTTTCACCGAAAAAGGCATTGTAGAGGGCTTTGATTGCTGCTTTCTCTTGGTCTTTATTGACAACAAACATGATAGAAACTTCACTAGAACCTTGAGACATCATCTGGATGTTGATCTTGTTTTCAGATAGAGCGCGTGTTGCAGTAGCAGTTACTCCGATATGACTCTTCATCTTTTCACCAACAATCATAATGATTGAAAGGTCGTGTTCGATTTCTGCATGATCTACTTCAGCCTTTTGAACCAACTGACGAAGGATTTCTTCTTCCTTGATAGGAGTTAGTTCACGAGAACGGAGGATGATTGAAAGATCGTCGATACCTGTTGGCATATGTTCCCAACCGATGTTAAGATCTTCAAGGATTTGAAGAACCTTGCGACCAAATCCCACCTCACGGTTCATGAGGTATTTCGACATATTAATGCTGACAAAGCCTGAGTCACCAGCAATTCCTACTACTGGAAATTCATCACTACTGTGTTTTAGAACGATACGAGTACCTGGGTGGTCAGGATTGTTGGTATTCTTGATAACTAGAGGAATTTTTCCTCGGTAGGCAGGAAGAAGCGCTTCGTCATGAAGGACTGAGAAGCCTGCATAGGCTAGCTCACGCATTTCACGGTAGGTCAACTCAGGGATTGAGTGTGGTTGGTGGATAATACCAGGGTGGGCTGCAAAGATACCATCAACGTCCGTAAAGTTTTCATAGAGGTCGGCCTTAACACCGGCAGCAATGATAGAACCTGTAATGTCTGAGCCTCCACGTGAGAAGGTACAGATTTGATTTTCCTTAGTAACACCAAAGAAACCAGGAATGACAAGAACTTCATTTGCATTTGTCAATTCTTCAATCTTGTCATAACTTGATGGAATGATGCGAGCGTGACCAGGTTCACTTGTGACCACAATACCAGCTTCTCTAGGATGCACATAGCGTGCATCGATCCCGTTTTGATTAAAGTAGGCAGCGATTAACTTAGCATTGTTATTTTCACCAGCTGCTAGGAAAGTATCGTAGAGAAATTCATTCTCTTCAATAGGAAGAGTGGATAAGGCGCGAATGCTTTTGGAAATTTTTTCTAGCACAGCTGGTTTTAGTCCTAGTTCACTAACCATAGCAGCATAGCGGTCGATAATCCAGCTTTGACTCTTACTAATATCGTTACCAGCAACATAGTCGCGGTAGTATTTAATCAAGGCATCCGTAACCTTAGTATCTTCAGCATTACGTTTACCAGGCGCAGAAACGACGACAAAACGACGCTCTGAATCGCTTTTGACGATGTTTAAAACTTTTTCTAATTGACTAGCAGAGGCAAGAGAGCTACCTCCAAATTTAACAACTTTCATAAGAACTCCTAAAGTAAGTATTTTATACGATTATAGCAGAAAGAAAGCCTTTTTTCAATGAAGAAAATAAGATGCTTTCTAGTATAAAGCGAGCCTTTCTAATCGGCTGAGACACTTTCAGTTGATTTTTTCTTGCTTTCTGATTTTAAAAAAGATATACTTTGAAAATAAAATAATTTAAACTGCTTATAAAATAAAAAGGAGTCCAAATGGAACACATTATTTATCAGCTTGAAGAGGACTTGGCAATCATTACCTTGAACCGTCCTGAGGTCGCAAATGGTTTTCATATCCCTATGTGCGAGGAGATTTTAGAAGCTCTGACTTTGGCAGAAGAGGATCCAGCTGTGCATTTTGTCTTGATCAACGCGAATGGCAAAGTTTTTTCAGTTGGGGGAGATTTAGTAGAGATGAAGCGGGCAGTAGATGAGGATGATATTCCATCATTGACGAAAATCGCAGAATTGGTCAATACTATTTCTTATAAAATCAAGCAAATTGCAAAGCCTATTTTGATGGAGGTTGATGGGGCTGTTGCAGGTGCTGCAGCGAATATGGCTGTTGCTGCAGATTTTTGTCTGGCAACGGATAAGGCTAAGTTTATCCAAGCCTTTGTCGGAGTTGGCTTGGCTCCGGATGCAGGAGGAATTCATCTCTTGAGTCGAAGTATTGGTGTGACGCGTGCTGCTCAATTAGCCATGACAGGTGAGGCTTTGTCCGCAGAAAAAGCTCTGGAGTGGGGTCTTGTTTATCGGGTCTCTGAAGCTGATAAACTTGAAAAGACGAGAGAACAGCTTCTTAAAAAATTAAGACGTGGTTCAAGTAATTCCTATGCTGCCATCAAGAAGTTGGTTTGGGAGAGTCAATTTAAAGACTGGCAGAATTACGCCACTTTAGAACTGAACCTACAGGAATCACTAGCGAAAACAGAGGATTTCAAAGAGGGAGTTCGGGCTCATTCGGAAAGAAGAAGACCTAAATTTACAGGAAAATAAAAAAATACTTGCACCATTCTTTGAAGTTTGATATAATTCTTTTGTCAAATGTTTTGATTGTAAAAGTTTTTTTGAAAAGGAGGGAAGGAAAGATTGGACTACCAACGAATTAATGAATACTTAACGTCTATATTTAACAATGTCCTCGTTATTGAGGAAGTTAGCTTGAGGGGTAGTCGTTTCAAGGATATCTCCATCAAAGAAATGCATACGATTGATGTGATTGGAAAAGTTCCAGATGTGACACCAAGTCAAGTGTCAAAAGAGTTGATGGTGACTCTTGGGACAGTTACGACTAGTTTGAATAATCTCGAACGTAAGGGTTACATTGAACGCATTCGTTCAGAACATGATCGACGTGTGGTACATCTGCATTTGACAAAGAAAGGTCGCTTGGTTCATAGGCTACATAAACGCTTCCACAAGGCCATGGTTGAAAAAATTATTGATGGTATGAGTAAGCAAGAAATTGAGGTTATGAGCAAAGGTTTGACTAATCTTTATCAATTTTTGGAGGATTTGAGATAATGGCTTTTGCAAAAATAAGCCAGGTTGCTCATTATGTGCCAGAGCAAGTGGTTACAAATCATGATTTGGCCCAGATTATGGATACCAATGATGAGTGGATTTCAAGTCGGACGGGAATACGACAAAGGCATATTTCAAGAACAGAATCTACGAGTGATTTGGCTACAGAGGTTGCTAAGAAACTGATGGCAAAAGCTGGAATCACAGGAGGGGAGTTGGATTTTATCATCCTAGCTACTATTACTCCAGATTCGATGATGCCCTCTACAGCTGCTCGTGTTCAAGCTAATATTGGTGCTAATAAGGCCTTTGCTTTTGACCTAACAGCAGCTTGCAGTGGATTTGTATTTGCTCTTTCAACTGCTGAAAAGTTTATCGCTTCTGGTCGCTTTCAAAAAGGCTTGGTGATTGGTAGTGAAACCCTGTCTAAAGCAGTCGATTGGTCAGACCGATCAACAGCTGTTCTGTTTGGAGATGGTGCTGGTGGAGTCTTGTTAGAAGCTAGCGAGCAAGAGCATTTCTTGGCAGAGAGTCTCAATAGTGATGGGAGTCGTAGCGAGTGTCTAACTTATGGACATTCAGGCTTGCATTCTCCGTTTTCAGATCAAGAAAATGCAGATTCATTTTTGAAGATGGATGGGCGTGCAGTCTTTGATTTTGCTATTCGGGACGTAGCCAAGTCTATCAAGCAGACTATTGATGAATCTCCTATAGAGGCGACAGACTTGGATTATCTGCTACTTCATCAGGCTAATGACCGTATTTTGGATAAGATGGCTAGAAAAATCGGTGTTAACCGAGATAAAATTCCAGCCAATATGATGGAATATGGCAATACCAGTGCAGCAAGTATCCCGATTTTACTTTCAGAGTGTGTAGAACAAGGTCTCATCCGTTTAGATGGTAGCCAGACTGTTCTGCTATCAGGCTTCGGTGGAGGCTTGACATGGGGCACGCTCATTCTTACAATTTAGGTAATCATGTGGTGAACACATTGTTATAAAAAACTATTTATTTTAAAGGAGTCCTATTATGGCAGTATTTGAAAAAGTACAAGAAATTATCGTTGAAGAACTTGGAAAAGACGCATCAGAAGTAACACTTGAATCAACTTTTGATGACTTGGACGCAGATTCATTGGACTTGTTCCAAGTAATCTCAGAAATTGAAGATGCTTTTGATATCCAAATCGAAGCAGAAGATGACTTGAAAACAGTTGGTGACTTGGTTGCCTACGTTGAAGAGCAAACAAAATAAGCAGAATATAAATAGAAGGAGTAGGGAAACCCGCTCCCTCTTGTTTAGGCAATAGTTTGATTTTCAAATTATGACGATATCGAACTATTACGTAAGCAAGAAACGATGGAGGCACTATGAAAACGCGTATTACAGAATTATTGAACATTGATTATCCTATCTTTCAAGGAGGAATGGCTTGGGTTGCTGATGGTGATTTGGCAGGAGCTGTTTCCAAGGCTGGAGGACTAGGGATTATCGGTGGGGGGAATGCCCCTAAAGAAGTTGTCAAGGCAAATATTGATAAAATCAAATCATTGACTGATAAACCCTTTGGTGTCAACATCATGCTCTTGTCTCCCTTTGTGGAAGATATTGTAGACCTCGTTATCGAGGAAGGGGTTAAGGTAGTTACAACAGGCGCAGGAAATCCAAGCAAGTACATGGAACGCTTCCATGCTGCTGGTATCACGGTTATTCCAGTTGTGCCTAGTGTTGCTTTAGCTAAACGCATGGAAAAAATCGGTGCGGACGCTGTTATTGCAGAAGGAATGGAGGCCGGGGGGCATATCGGTAAATTAACAACCATGACCTTGGTGCGCCAGGTTGCTGCTGCTGTATCTATTCCTGTTATTGCTGCAGGAGGGATTGCGGATGGTGAAGGTGCTGCTGCTGGCTTTATGCTAGGTGCAGAAGCTATTCAGGTTGGAACTCGCTTTGTCGTTGCAAAAGAGTCTAATGCCCATCCAAATTATAAGGCGAAAATTTTAAAAGCTAGAGATATTGATACTACGATTTCAGCTCAACACTTTGGACATGCTGTTCGTGCGATTAAAAATCAGTTGACTCGTGATTTTGAACAAGCTGAAAAAGATGCTTTTAAACAAGAAAATCCAGATTTGGAAATTTTTGAACAAATGGGAGCAGGTGCTCTAGCCAAAGCGGTTGTTCACGGAGATGTGGATGGAGGCTCTGTCATGGCAGGTCAAATTGCAGGGCTTGTTTCCAAAGAAGAAACCGTTGAAGAAATCCTAAAAGATTTGTATTACGGAGCAGCTAAGAAAATTCAAGAAGAGGCCTCTCGTTGGGCAGGAGTTGTAAGAAATGACTAAAACAGCCTTTTTATTTGCTGGCCAAGGTGCCCAGTATCTAGGTATGGGACGGGATCTCTATGATCAGTATCCGATTGTTAAAGAAACGATTGATCAAGCGAGTCAGGTACTTGGTTACGATTTGCGTCATCTTATTGATACAGAAGAAGCAAAACTTAACCAGACCCGCTATACGCAACCAGCTATTTTAGCGACTTCAGTTGCTATCTATCGTTTATTGCAAGAAAAGGGCTATCAGCCTGATATGGTTGCTGGTTTGTCCCTTGGAGAATATTCTGCCTTGGTGGCCAGCGGTGCCTTGGATTTTGAAGATGCGGTTGCCTTGGTAGCTGAGCGTGGAGCCTATATGGAAGAAGCGGCCCCTGCTGGTTCTGGCAAGATGGTAGCAGTTCTCAATACGCCAGTAGAGGTCATTGAAGAAGCCTGTCAAAAAGCTTCTGAACTTGGAGTGGTTACCCCAGCCAACTATAATACACCTGCACAAATTGTGATTGGTGGAGAAGTGGCTGCAGTTGACCGAGCTGTCGAACTCTTGCAAGAAGCAGGCGCCAAACGCTTGATTCCTCTCAAGGTTTCAGGGCCTTTTCATACCGCTCTCCTTGAGTCTGCTAGTCAGAAACTAGCTGAAACTCTAGCTCAGGTAAGTTTTTCAGATTTTACTTGTCCCCTAGTCGGCAATACAGAAGCTGCAGTTATGCAAAAAAAAGACATTGCTCAACTCTTGACGCGTCAGGTCAAGGAACCAGTTCGTTTCTATGAAAGTATTGCGGCCATGCAAGAAGCAGGCGTAACCAACTTTATCGAGATTGGACCGGGGAAAGTCTTGTCAGGCTTTGTGAAAAAAATTGATAAGACAGCTAAACTAGCCAATGTTGAAGATCAGGCTAGCTTGGAAGCCCTGTTGGGAAACAAGTAATCCCTTCTCCCATAAATACAAGAGGAAACAGGAGAAAAGAATGCAACTAAAAAATAAAAATATCTTTATTACAGGTTCGAGTCGTGGGATTGGTCTTGCCATCGCCCACAAGTTTGCTCAAGCAGGAGCCAATATTGTTTTAAACAGTCGTGGGGCAATCTCAGAAGAATTGCTCGTTGAGTTTGCAGACTATGGTGTCAAGGTGGTTCCCATTTCAGGAGATGTATCAGATTTTGCAGACGCTAAGCATATGGTTGAGCAAGCTATTGCAGAGCTGGGTTCAGTAGATGTTTTGGTCAACAATGCAGGGATTACCCAAGATACCCTTATGCTCAAGATGACAGAGGCGGATTTTGAAAAAGTGCTCAAGGTTAACTTGACTGGTGCCTTTAACATGACACAATCAGTCTTGAAACCGATGATGAAAGCCAGAGAAGGTGCTATCATTAATATGTCTAGTGTTGTTGGTTTGATGGGAAATATCGGTCAAGCTAACTATGCAGCTTCTAAGGCTGGTTTGATTGGTTTTACCAAGTCTGTGGCTCGTGAAGTGGCCAATCGCAATATCAGGGTTAACGCTATTGCACCTGGAATGATTGAGTCCGATATGACAGCTGTTCTATCAGACAAGGTAAAAGATGCTATGCTGGCTCAAATTCCTATGAAAGAATTTGGACAAGCGGAGCAGGTTGCAGATTTGACAGTATTTTTAGCAGGCCAAGATTATCTAACTGGTCAAGTGGTTGCCATTGATGGTGGCTTAAGTATGTAGCAGAAGCTAGAGGTGAAAAAGATGAAACTAAATCGCGTAGTAGTAACAGGTTATGGAGTAACATCTCCAATCGGAAATACACCAGAAGAATTTTGGAATAGTTTGACAACTGGAAAAATCGGAATTGGTCCAATTACAAAATTTGATCATAGTGACTTTGATGTGCATAATGCAGCAGAAATCCAAGATTTTCCTTTTGATAAATACTTTGTAAAGAAAGATACCAATCGTTTCGATAACTACTCTTTGTATGCCTTGTATGCGGCTCAAGAAGCTGTTAATCACGCTAATCTCGATGTAGAGACTCTTGACAAGGATCGTTTTGGTGTTATTGTGGCTTCTGGTATTGGTGGAATCAAGGAAATTGAAGATCAAGTGCTTCGCCTAAATGACAAAGGACCAAAACGTGTGAAACCATTGACCCTTCCAAAAGCCTTGCCAAATATGGCTTCAGGAAATGTTGCTATGCGTTTTGGAGCAAACGGTGTTTGTAAATCCATCAATACTGCCTGCGCTTCATCAAATGACGCGATTGGGGATGCCTTCCGCTCAATTAAATTTGGTTTCCAAGACGTTATGTTGGTAGGTGGTTCAGAAGCCTCTATCACAACTTTTGCTATTGCTGGTTTCCAAGCCCTAACTGCTCTCTCAACTACAGAGGACCCAACTCGTGCTTCCATTCCATTTGATAAGGACCGTAATGGTTTTGTCATGGGTGAAGGTTCTGGGATGTTGGTTCTTGAAAGCCTTGAACACGCTGAAAAACGTGGGGCTACTATCCTTGCTGAAGTGGTTGGTTACGGAAATACTTGTGATGCCTACCACATGACTTCACCACATCCAGAAGGTCAGGGAGCTATCAAGGCCATCAAACTAGCCTTGGAAGAAGCTGAGATTTCTCCAGAGCAAGTAGCCTATGTCAATGCTCACGGAACCTCAACTCCTGCTAATGAAAAAGGAGAAAGTGGTGCGATCGTAGCTGTTCTTGGTAAGGAAGTACCTGTATCATCAACCAAGTCTTTCACAGGACATTTGCTAGGTGCTGCAGGTGCGGTAGAAGCTATCGTAACCATCGAAGCTATGCGTCATAACTTTGTACCAATGACAGCTGGGACAAGCGAAGTATCAGACTATATCGAAGCCAATGTCGTTTATGGACAAGGCTTGGAGCAAGAAATTCCATACGCTATTTCAAATACTTTTGGTTTTGGTGGCCACAATGCAGTTCTTGCTTTCAAACGTTGGGAGAATAAATAACTATGAATTTAAACGATATTAAAGACTTGATGGCCCAATTTGACCAGTCAAGTTTGAGAGAATTTTCTTATAAAAATGGGACGGATGAGTTGCAGTTTAGCAAGAATGAAGCGAGACTGGTGTCTGAAGTTGCAGCTCAAGTCGCTTCAGCGCCCGTTCTAGCAACACCAAGTCCAGTAGCTCCTACATCTGCTCCAGTAGAAACTGTAATAGAAGAAACTTCGTCACCAGCAGAAGCAAGCGTAGTTGCTGAGGGAGATGTTGTAGAGAGTCCACTTGTTGGGGTGGCTTACTTGGCTGCTGGTCCTGATAAACCTGCCTTCGTCACAGTTGGTGATAGTGTCAAAAAAGGTCAAACATTGGTGATCATCGAAGCTATGAAAGTCATGAATGAAATCCCAGCACCTAAGGATGGTGTGGTAACGGAAATTCTCGTTTCTAACGAAGAAATGGTTGAGTTTGGTAAAGGATTGGTACGTATCAAATGATCGATATTCAAGGAATCAAAGAAGCCCTTCCCCACCGTTATCCTATGCTCCTAGTAGACCGTGTGTTGGAAGTGAGCGAGGACACCATTGTTGCCATCAAAAATGTGACTATCAATGAGCCCTTCTTTAACGGTCATTTTCCTCAATACCCTGTCATGCCAGGTGTTCTGATTATGGAAGCCTTGGCGCAAACAGCTGGTGTCTTGGAGTTATCAAAACCTGAAAATAAAGGGAAACTAGTCTTTTACGCTGGCATGGACAAGGTCAAGTTTAAGAAGCAAGTTGTACCAGGTGACCAATTAGTTATGACGGCAACGTTTGTAAAACGTCGTGGCACCATTGCCGTGGTTGAAGCAAAGGCTGAAGTGGATGGCAAGCTTGCAGCTAGTGGTACTCTTACCTTTGCAATTGGGAACTAAGGAGGTTCTCCATGTTTCGAAAAATTTTAATTGCCAATCGTGGTGAAATTGCGGTTCGTATTATCCGTGCGGCGCGTGAGTTGGGAATCGCAACGGTGGCGGTTTATTCAACTGCTGATAAGGAAGCCCTTCATACGCTTTTGGCAGATGAAGCAGTTTGTATCGGCCCTGGCAAGGCAACAGAGTCTTATCTCAATATCAATGCGGTTCTATCAGCTGCAGTCTTGACTGAGGCAGAAGCCATTCACCCAGGTTTTGGATTTCTCAGTGAAAATTCCAAATTTGCAACCATGTGTGAAGAAGTTGGTATCAAGTTTATCGGTCCATCTGGTCATGTTATGGATATGATGGGGGATAAGATCAATGCGCGTGCTCAGATGATTAAAGCTGGTGTGCCTGTCATTCCAGGTTCGGATGGAGAAGTGCATAACTCTGAAGAAGCTTTGATTGTTGCTGAAAAAATTGGCTATCCTGTTATGCTCAAGGCTTCAGCAGGTGGAGGTGGTAAAGGGATTCGTAAGGTTGAAAAACCAGAAGACCTCGTTTCAGCCTTTGAAACTGCCTCTAGTGAGGCCAAGGCCAATTATGGCAATGGTGCTATGTACATAGAACGGGTTATCTATCCAGC
The DNA here is from genome assembly GCF_009496205.1 of Streptococcus mitis. Lineage (GTDB taxonomy): Bacteria > Bacillota > Bacilli > Lactobacillales > Streptococcaceae > Streptococcus > Streptococcus mitis_BN. The sequence continues at coordinate 19,162 of NZ_WIJO01000006.1, read as the reverse complement.
ACGTCACATCGAGGTTCAAATCCTAGGAGATGAACATGGGAATGTGATTCACTTGGGGGAACGGGATTGTTCTCTTCAACGGAATAATCAAAAGGTTTTGGAAGAAAGCCCTTCAATTGCAATCGGAAAAACGTTGCGTCATGAAATCGGTGCGGCTGCTGTTCGAGCTGCAGAGTCTGTTGGCTATGAGAATGCAGGGACCATTGAGTTTCTGCTTGATGAAGCAAGTGGCAATTTCTATTTCATGGAAATGAATACACGTGTTCAGGTAGAGCATCCAGTAACAGAGTTTGTTTCAGGTGTGGATATCGTTAAGGAACAGATTCGCATTGCGGCAGGTCAGCCCCTGTCTGTTAAGCAAGAAGATATTGTCCTACGCGGTCATGCCATCGAGTGTCGTATCAATGCAGAAAATCCAGCCTTTAACTTTGCTCCAAGTCCAGGTAAGATTACTAATCTCCATCTGCCAAGTGGTGGAGTTGGCTTGCGCGTGGATTCAGCAGTTTATCCAGGATATACCATTCCACCTTATTATGATAGTATGATTGCCAAAATCATCGTACACGGCGAAAATCGTTTTGACGCCTTGATGAAAATGCAACGTGCCCTCTATGAATTAGAGATAGAAGGGGTGCAGACCAATGCAGATTTCCAGCTTGACCTCATTTCAGATCGCAATGTCATTGCTGGAGATTACGATACTTCCTTCTTGATGGAAACCTTCTTACCTAAATATCAAGAAAAAGAATAAAATGACTTCAAGAGTTTAAACCGAAAAGGGGAATCAATGGCTCTATTTAGTAAAAAAGATAAGTATATTCGAATCAATCCCAATCGTTCGGTTAGGGAAAAACCTCAAGCTAAGCCAGAGGTTCCAGATGAATTATTCTCCCAGTGTCCAGGCTGTAAGCATACCATCTATCAGAAGGATCTGGGAAGTGAGCGTATCTGTCCGCACTGTAGTTACACCTTTCGTATTTCTGCCCAAGAACGCTTGGCTTTGACGATTGATATGGGAACCTTCAAGGAATTGTTTACAGGGATTGAAAGCAAGGATCCCTTGCATTTCCCAGGTTATCAAAAGAAACTAGCAACTATGCGTGAAAAAACAGGTCTGGATGAAGCCGTTGTTACAGGAACTGCTCTTATAAAAGGTCAGACTGTGGCTCTTGGGATTATGGATTCTAACTTTATCATGGCTTCTATGGGTACGGTTGTAGGTGAAAAAATCACTCGTTTGTTTGAGTATGCGACTGTTGAACAGTTACCAGTTGTTCTCTTTACAGCTTCTGGTGGAGCCCGTATGCAGGAAGGAATCATGAGTCTCATGCAGATGGCCAAGATCTCTGCAGCAGTTAAACGGCATACAAATGCTGGTCTCTTTTATCTAACGATTTTGACAGATCCAACGACAGGTGGTGTGACAGCTTCTTTCGCTATGGAAGGCGATATCATTCTAGCTGAACCACAAAGTTTGGTTGGTTTTGCTGGGCGTCGTGTCATTGAAAATACAGTTCGTGAAAGCTTGCCTGAGGATTTCCAAAAGGCAGAATTCCTATTAGAACATGGCTTTGTGGATGCTATTGTCAAAAGAAGAGACTTACCAGATACGATTGCTAGCCTAGTCAGATTGCACGGAGGGGGTCCTAGATGAATATTGCAAAAATAGTCAGAGAAGCGCGTGAGCAGAGTCGCTTGACAACCTTGGACTTTGCGACAGGCATTTTTGATGAATTTATCCAATTACACGGTGACCGTTCTTTTCGTGACGATGGTGCAGTTGTTGGTGGTATTGGCTGGCTTGGAAATCAAGCTGTAACAGTGGTTGGTATCCAAAAAGGCAAGAGTTTACAAGATAACCTCAAGCGGAATTTTGGCCAACCGCATCCAGAAGGCTACCGCAAGGCTTTACGGTTGATGAAACAGGCTGAAAAATTTGGCCGTCCAGTTGTGACCTTTATCAATACTGCAGGTGCCTATCCTGGTGTGGGAGCGGAAGAACGTGGTCAAGGGGAAGCTATCGCTCGTAATCTCATGGAAATGAGTGACCTGAAAGTTCCTATTATCGCCATTATTATCGGTGAAGGTGGTTCAGGAGGAGCTCTGGCTCTAGCAGTCGCAGACCGTGTCTGGATGCTGGAAAATTCTATCTATGCCATTCTCAGCCCAGAAGGTTTTGCTTCCATTCTATGGAAGGATGGCAGTCGTGCCATGGAAGCAGCAGAACTGATGAAAATCACTTCGCATGAACTGTTAGAAATGGACGTGGTGGACAAGGTGATTTCTGAAGCAGGACTTTCTAGCAAAGAACTAATTAAGAATGTCAAAAAAGAACTTCAAGCTGAGCTATCTATACTCTCACAAAAACCGCTAGAAGAGTTGTTGGAAGAGCGTTATCAACGATTTAGAAAATACTAAAAATGACTAAATGAGGCTAGAAAGGTCTCATTTTTTTAGAAAAATGCAGTTCAGACCGAAAAATTGACAGTTGAGGGGAAGATTAATAACATAGACAAAAAAGATGTATACTGTAGATGTAAGCTTACAAAAATTTATTTTAAGGAGGTACTTGATATGACAGGTACAGAAACATTTACAGTTCTTTCATCTGAGAACTTAGAGCAAACTTCAGGTGGTTTTGCTGTTTGGGAAGATGGTGAAGGAAGATGGTTATATTATAGAGACTTTGCTCCTTATATGGGGCAAGGGGCGCTTAATTCTTATAGGGATGCTTGGAAGTATGGCTTCCGAGCAGGATAATCTTTCAAAAAAAGTATGATGAGAAACATAGAGAAACTAAGACAATTTGGCATATTTTTGCTTATTATTTTACTATCTACCTATTTACCACAAACAATTGGATTGTATGTGACGATAATTTTAGGGTTAGGCGCTGATGTCTATTCTCTTATTTTAACAATGGGATTAGTAGGAAGTTTCCTTCTATTAACTTGGTGGTTAAAAAAGAAAAAGATGCTCTTTATCTTTGAGAAAAAGAGATGGAACTGGTCATTTGTCTTCTACTTATTTTCAGGTTATGTGGTTTATCAGATTCTCGGTAATTTTTGGGCACGCTATGCTCATTTGATTAATCATAGGAATATTCATGATGAGTATTTTACCGTTGTTCTTTCAAATGGACAACCAACGTTTTTATCGACTATCTTATCTTTTGTCCTGCCTGTAATCATCGGTCCTATTTTTGAGGAGACTCTTGATAGAGGGTATTTTATGAATACCTTCTTTCCTAAGTCAAAGTATTATTTAGATGTCATCCTATCAGGCCTGATCTTTGGACTCAGTCATTTGATACTATCTCATCGAGACCCGATTAGTTTATTATATTATAGTGTGATTGGTCTCTTTTTCGCCCTTGTTTATCGTTCTACCGATAATCTTAGATTAACGATTCTCTGCCATAGTTTTTTTAACTTTCTCAACCATGCAACCCCCCTCTGGATTTTTGTTTATAATTATGTCTATTACCACTTTTTAAGATAATGGGAGGCAATGAAAAAAGTGTTTGATGTCTGTCAAACACTTTTTCTATTTACTATTCTTCAGTTACAAATTGACTAAGCAGTCCGTTGATAAAGCGGGCTGATTTTTGATCTGAAAAATTCTTGGCAAGTTCAATGGCTTCATTGACTGCTACTAGTTGAGGTGTATCAAATGATGTGATTTCAAAGATTCCTAAGCGTAGTAAGTTTTTTTCGACCAAGGTCAAGCGTTCAACTGTCCATCCTGACTTGAGGTGCTGGTTGATTTGTTTATCCAACTCGTCTTTTTGAGCTTGAACGCCAGAAACCAAGTTTAGAAGAAAGGCAGGGATTTGCACATCTGCATCTTCACGGTCATGCGTGTAAGCAAAGCGACAAGCTGTTTCCATATCTGTGCCGAATTCAAGGCTCATAAGAGCTTGAAAAGCGCATTTACGAAGTTCACGTCTAGATTCTAATAATGGACTAGTCATTGAGGAAGTCCTCGTTAAATAGATCTTTCAACTCAGGTTTTGGTGTTTTATCTGGAACGATTCCTGCAACATGGATGTTAACAGCAGCAAGTTCCACATCAGCCATATCTCGGACAGCATCTTTTACTGCTTTTTGAATAGCAAGAGCCACTTTTGGTACTTTTACACCGTACTCAAGGTAGAGATAGATGTCAGCAGTTAGCTCTTCATTGTTTTCTTTTAAGTAGACGCCGCGACCAAGAGAGAGTTTTGATAGGGTATCGGATACGGATTTATTTGAAAATGAGTGGACACCATCAACTTTAGCAGTTGCGATGGCAATGATTTTTTCAAGTACACGTGGAGCGATAACGATTTCGCCAAATTGTTCTTCAATTCCCATAGAATGACCTCTTTCTAGAGATTAGGCACGAGAAACGTAAGTTCCTTCTGCAGTGTTGATGATCAATTTTTGTCCAGCTTCGATGAAGTCTGGAACGTTGACAACAAGTCCAGTTTCCATAGTTGCTGGTTTACCAGAACCTGTAACAGTAGCACCTTTGATAGATGGTTGTGTTTCAGCAACTGTCAATTCAACAGTAGTTGGTACAGTTACACCGATTACTTCAGTTCCGTAGAATTGGATTTTCACATCAGAGTTTTCAAGGATGTAAAGCAATTCATTTTCAACGTTTACGACTGGGATTTCGTATTGGTCGTAAGTTTCAGTGTTCATGAAGTAGGCAGTTTCATCCATTTTGTACAAGTATTGAGCTGGGACAGTTTCGATAATAGCTTGTTCGAATTTTTCTTCTGGGCGGTAGCTTGTGTCAAATGTTGAACCAGTACGGACATCACGCAATTTCATACGCATGATTGTGTTTCCTTTACCTGGTTTGTGGTGGCTAGCTTCCAAAACGCGGATCAATTTTCCGTCTGCAGTTTCAAATGTCATACCAGCTTTCAATTTGCTTGCTTCAATCATGTTTTTACCTCTTTAATAAATATTATTACTCCTCATTTTACCATAAAATCTTCTGGAAATAAAGCCAAAATAGTTATTGGGAGATGGTAGGGGAGAAAAAACCAACCTCAGGGCTGGTTTCTTTTATGTGTTAATCTTCTTTCAACTTCGCTAATTCCTGTGCAAGGAGTTTAAGGGCGACTTGTGGGTTGGCTTGGCCTTTGGTTGCTTTCATAAGGAATCCTGTGAAGGCCTTGTCTGCGTTACGTTTGCCTGACTTGAAGTCGGCAACTGCGGCTTCGTTATCCGCAAAGACTTGGTGGATGATTGGAATCAAGATTTCTGGATCTGAGATTTGAACCATGCCAGCTTTTTCCACGTATTCACGCGCTCCACCGCCATTTTTAGCCAGGTGGACAAAGACTTTCTTGGTCGTAGCTGAGCTCTTCAAGAAGGATATGGGATTGAGGCTAATGAAAAGATAGATTTCTTAATTTGAATGATTATTAAACTATATTATAATCTTTAAAAATTATCTAAGATATACTTGTCGTTATTTACTAGCAGTTATCTTCTTTATGGAATGATGTTCAATGAGCCACCCTACAATCCACCCCGTCGCTAGCAAGTAATTTTCGAAAGCACCGATAGCATTTACAGGAGAATGATACTCCATAAAATTGACTAAGTGATTTGTTCCTATTCCGATCCCACCGAAGATGAGAGTGAGAAGCACGATTCGTAGATAGAACCAATCGTACTTAATATTGACACCGAGAATAAGAATCAATACAGCTAGGTTCCATATTCCAATTTCTCGTTGCCAACCAGCTGAGATTCCGTACCCGGAGTGACTTCCCATGTATGATGGAAAGAAAATTTGTAGTATAGAAGCGCCTAGCATAGCGATGATGACTAAAACAAATAGCAATCGTAAAAATTTGTTCATTTTTTCTTCTTTCTAAAATAGAAAAAGGTATATAAAAAGTCTGTTATTCATCTTCTTTCAACTTCGCTAATTCTTGTGCAAGAAGTTTAAGGGCAACTTGTGGGTTGGCTTGGCCTTTAGTTGCTTTCATAAGGAAGCCTGTGAAGGCCTTATCTGCGTTACGTTTACCTGACTTGAAGTCGGCAACTGCGGCTTCGTTATCGGTAAAGACTTGGTGGATAATTGGAATCAAGACAGCTGGGTCTGAGATTTGGACCATACCTGCTTTTTCAACGTATTCACGCGCGCCTCCGCCATTTTTAGCCAGGTGGACAAAGACTTTCTTGGCAATCTTAGAAGAGATAGTACCGTCTTCGATGATGGCAATCATTTCAACCAAGTTTTCTGGTGTCAATTCGATTTGTTCCAGTGTCTTGCCTTCTGCGTTCAAGAACTGAGCGACTTCCCCTTGGAGCCAGTTAGAGACTTGTTTGGCATCGCCACCGAGGGCAACAGCTTTTTCAAAGAAGTCAGAAGTGACTTTGTTTGCGGTTAACTGGCTAGCATCGTAGTCTGACAAACCAAGTTGAGATACGTAGCGAGCTCGGCGTTCTTTTGGAAACTCTGGTAACTCTGTACGCATTTCCTCAATCCACTCGTCTGAGATTTCAAAGAGTGGTAGGTCTGGTTCTGGGAAGTAGCGGTAGTCTGCAGCACCTTCCTTGACACGCATGAGGATAGTTGCCTTGTTGGCTTCATCGTAGCGGCGTGTTTCTTGGCGGATTTGACCACCTGAGCGAAGGATTTCAGCTTGACGTTGAACTTCGTATTCAAGACCTTTGCGAACGTTTGAGAAGGAGTTGAGGTTCTTCAACTCAGTTTTGGTACCGAATTTTTCTTGACCATAAGGGCGAAGGGAGATATTGGCATCCACACGCATAGAACCTTCTTCCATCTTAACGTCAGAAATACCAGCATACTGGATAACTTCCTTGAGGGCAGTTAGGTAAGCGTAGGCTTCTTCAGGAGAACGCATGTCAGCTTCAGATACAATCTCAATCAATGGCACCCCTTGGCGGTTGAGGTCAACATAAGAGTAGCCATCTGTACCGTGGGTGTTTTTACCAGCGTCTTCTTCTAGGTGAGCACGTTCGATACCGATTTTCTTGGTCGTACCGTCTTCAAGCTCAACTTCAATCCAACCGTTGTAGCCGATTGGTTCATCAAACTGAGAAATTTGGTAGGCTTTTGGGTTATCAGGATAGAAGTAGTTCTTGCGGTCAAAGTGCATCTTTTTGTGGATGTCCATGTTGAGGGCAAGAGCAGCCTTGATACCGGCATCGACAACACCTTTATTGAGAACTGGCAGAACTCCTGGGAAAGACCAGTCAATCACATTTGTATTGGCATTTTGGTCATTTCCAAAGTGGGCAGAAGTGGGTGAGAAGATTTTTGAATTGGTGTTGAGCTCTACGTGGACTTCAAGTCCAATGACTGTTTCAAAGTTCATTAGTTGTCACCTCCAAAAATCACGGGTTGTTGTTTGTGGTAGTCTGTTGTTGCTTCAAAGGCAGCTGCTGCTTGGTAAATAGTCTCTTCTGAGTACTTAGGACCAATCAATTGCAGACCAACAGGTAGACCTTGAGAGAATCCAGCAGGAATCGAAATTCCTGGGAGACCAGCTAAGTTGACTGGGATGGTCAAGAGGTCAGCCAAGTACATGGCAACTGGGTCGTGGTTGAGTGAGTCCAAATCGTAGGCAACACTTGGAGCGGTTGGACCCAAAATCAGGTCATAATCCGCAAAGACGTTTTCGAAATCTTGAATGATGAGGGTACGGACTTGACCAGCCTTCTTGTAGTAAGCATCGTAGTAACCTGATGAAAGGCTGAAAGTACCTAGCATGATACGTCGTTTCACTTCTTCACCGAAACCTTGGCTACGGCTGTTTACATAGATTTCATCAAGATTGGTTGCATCCTCTGCACGATAGCCGTAACGGATACCGTCAAAGCGTTGCAAGTTTGAGGAAGCTTCTGATGAAGCGATGATGTAGTAAACTGCCACACCGTATTTAGAGTGAGGAAGGCTGACTTCTTCAACGATAGCACCAAGTTTTTCAAAGTGCTTAGCAGCATTCAGAATGGTTTCCTTAACCTCTGGGTCAATCCCTTCGCCTAGGTATTCCTTAGGTAAAGCAATTTTCATACCCTTGATGTCTTGACCGATTTTTGAAGTAAAGTCGGCAATGCGGACAGGGGCAGAAGTAGAGTCTTTGGCATCTTCGCTGGCAATCGCATTGAGCAAGAGGGCATTTTCCCTAACAGTAGGAGCAAAAGGTCCAATCTGGTCTAATGAGCTACCAAAGGCAATGAGACCGAAACGTGAAACTGTTCCGTAGGTTGGTTTGAGACCAACAATCCCGTTAAAGGCAGCAGGTTGGCGGATAGAACCACCAGTATCAGAACCAAGTGATAAGCGGACTTGCCCTGACGCTACAGCTGCGGCCGAACCACTTGATGAACCACCAGGAACCTTGCTGTGGTCCCAAGCGTTTTTAGTTGCTCCGTAGTGAGAAGTTTCACCTGAACCACCCATGGCAAATTCGTCCATGTTGGTCTTTCCGACGACAATCATGCCTTTCGCTTTTGCATTGGAAACGGCTGTCGCATCAAAAATAGGCTCATAGTTGTAGAGCATTTTTGAAGCAGCAGTTGTGAGAATACCATCAGTAGAGATGTTATCCTTAACTGCAAGTGGAATTCCTGAGAGGGCATTATCAGCATCGATTCCTGCTTCATCAATAGCTTTAGCTTGCGCAAGGGCTTGCTCCTCAGCGATGGTAACAAAAGCGTTGATAGCTGTCTCGCGAGATTGGATATCTTCAAGCGTTGCTTGGGTCAATTCAGTTGCTGAAATTTCCTTAGAGACAAGGAGGTTGTGCAAGTCTTCAATAGTTTTGTTATTAAAAGTCATTAGGCATCTCCTCCATCGTCTAGGATAGCTGGTACCTTGATATAGTAGTTGTCTTTTTCAGGTACGTTTTTAAACAAGCGATCGCGGTCGGTTCCTTCTTCAGCCACATCAGGGCGGAGTACGGTCTTACGGTCAGCCATAGTCGTAGTAGGTGCGACACCAGTTGTGTCAACTTCGCCCAGCAATTCAACCATGTCAACAATTTTAGACAAGGTTGTCGCAAAGGCAGCAGTTTCTTCTTCAGAGAATCTTAATTTTGAAAGATTGGCAACGTGTGTTACCTCTTCTTGCGTAATTTTCATCTTGCATCCTTTCGTGAAATGATGATTTTTAGTCTGTTCTATTTTACCATATTTTCCTATAAATAAGGGAGGGGGAAGTGAAAAGAAATAGAAATTGAAAAAAATGGCAAAATCCGATATAATGGAGTGTTGAAAGGAATGGTAAAATCCAATGTAAAATCATTCTTAGCTATTGAACCAACTAAAAATAGAGAATCAAAGAAAGAGAACTTATGAATATTCAAGAAGAAATTAAGAAACGTCGTACCTTTGCCATCATCTCCCACCCGGACGCGGGGAAAACAACCATCACTGAGCAGTTGCTCTACTTTGGGGGCGAGATTCGTGAGGCTGGTACCGTAAAAGGAAAGAAAACAGGGACTTTTGCTAAGTCTGACTGGATGGATATCGAGAAGCAACGTGGGATTTCGGTTACTTCATCTGTTATGCAGTTTGACTACGATGGTAAGCGCGTCAATATCCTCGACACACCAGGGCACGAGGACTTTTCAGAAGATACATATCGTACCTTGATGGCAGTGGATGCTGCGGTCATGGTTGTGGACTCTGCCAAGGGTATCGAGGCGCAAACTAAGAAATTGTTTGAGGTTGTGAAACATCGTGGTATTCCAGTCTTTACCTTTATGAACAAGCTAGACCGTGACGGACGTGAGCCACTAGACCTCTTGCAAGAGTTGGAAGAAGTCTTGGGTATTGCTAGTTACCCGATGAACTGGCCAATAGGGATGGGGAAAGCCTTCGAAGGTTTGTATGACCTCTATAACCAACGCTTGGAACTATACAAGGGGGATGAGCGCTTTGCCAGTTTAGAAGATGGGGACCAGCTTTTTGGCAGCAATCCTTTCTATGAGCAAGTCAAGGATGATATTGAACTTTTAAATGAAGCTGGAAATGAGTTTTCAGAGGAAGCAATTCTGGCTGGAGAATTGACACCTGTCTTCTTCGGTTCAGCTTTGACAAACTTTGGTGTGCAGACTTTCCTTGAGACTTTCCTTAAGTTTGCTCCAGAACCACATGGGCACAAGAAAACAGATGGAGAAATTGTGGATCCTTATGACAAGGATTTCTCAGGGTTTGTCTTTAAAATCCAAGCCAACATGGACCCTCGTCACCGTGACCGCATCGCCTTTGTCCGTATCGTATCGGGTGAATTTGAGCGTGGCATGAGTGTCAACCTGCCTCGTACTGGTAAGGGCGCCAAACTGTCTAATGTTACCCAGTTTATGGCGGAAAGTCGTGAGAATGTGACCAATGCCGTGGCAGGTGATATTATCGGGGTTTACGATACAGGTACTTATCAAGTTGGGGATACCTTGACAGTTGGGAAAAACAAATTTGAATTTGAACCACTGCCAACCTTCACTCCTGAATTTTTCATGAAAGTTTCTGCCAAGAATGTCATGAAGCAAAAATCCTTCCACAAGGGAATCGAGCAATTGGTGCAAGAAGGTGCCATTCAGCTTTATAAGAATTACCAAACAGGTGAGTATATGCTGGGAGCTGTTGGTCAACTTCAGTTTGAAGTCTTTAAGCACCGTATGGAAGGTGAGTATAATGCGGAAGTGGTCATGAGCCCAATGGGTAAAAAGACAGTTCGTTGGATCAAGCCTGAGGATTTGGATGAACGGATGTCATCAAGCCGAAATATCTTGGCTAAAGACCGTTTCGACCAACCAGTCTTCCTCTTTGAAAATGACTTTGCCCTACGCTGGTTTGCGGACAAGTATCCAGATGTAGAGTTGGAAGAGAAGATGTGACTCAGTACCAACAATTGGAACTGAAGTTCCTAATCGTTGGACGCTAGCCACTATTTGGCGAACTAGCTAACTGCCTTACTAACTCATCGGCGAAAAATAATCGTTTTCGCCTCTTCGTGTCGTAATGTAAAAATTGTAAACCGCTATGGCGGTCTACCTAAACGCTTCGCTAGGAAAAGTCCGCGAATGATATTGATTCGTAAAACTTTACGTCGTAACTGGTAGTGAGCGGTCTAGCTAACTGCCTTACTAACTACGTTTTGCAAATAGAATCGATTTGCCAAACTCCGTGTTGTATCGTTAAAATCTCTAACTGCTGTGGATGTCATGATTCACAGCTTTTGAGTCTGGGACAAAAGTCTAACCTTAAATATAAAAAGCGAACAAAATAAGTTATCTGACACTTAGAATTCTATTTTGTTCGCTTTTTTGTCTAATCTATCGATTTTAAAAATTTATAATAAAGAATTCCTAAAATCAAAATCTTTTTGTTCCAAACTCAATTAATAATATCAATAAAAGAGGGGAATGATTGTCTTAATTTCCTCTATTATAGTTTTATTTTTATAGTATGAATTTAAAAGAAGGGAATGTTAAAACAGGTTTGAATTTTTGGAGGGGTTCCTATCATAGAGAAGGTCTTTCCATATGTAAATAGATTTGAAGCCTCGTATTTTTTTTGAAAAAAACAATATAATATCTTGACTATCGTTTGCGCTTGGAGTATACTATTAAAGTATGATTAGAATTGGGTGGATTGTCCACTTGATTATGTAACGAAAGGGTAGAATATGTTTTTTAGACGTCAGAAAGGTGAGTATAGAGAAACCGATCGAGTGACGCGGTATAAGTTAATCAAATCAGGAAAACATTGGTTGCGAGCTTCAACCTCTCTTTTTGGTTTGTTCAAGGTCTTGCGTGGCGGTGTAGATACGACTCAAGTCATGACAGAAGTAGTAGAAGATAAAGTGAATCCTTCTATTACAGGTTTGGATATCATAAAAGGTCTTGCGGCTACTGGGGCTGTTTTAGGTGGTGCTGTGGCTACTCAAACAAAAGTGTTTGCAAATGAAACAGTAGCTGTGGAAAAAACACTAGAAAACCCCGATCTTTTGGTCACAAATGATACAGTAGTTTTGGGTACGACATCAGTAAGTAATTCAGAGAATTCTGCTAGCTTGTCTACTTCTTTGAGCGAAAGCACTTCGATGTCAGAATCTGTATCTAAGAGTTCGTCAGCCAGTGCTTCGATGAGTACTTCTGCAAGTGTCTCAGCAAGTACTTCTAATAGTGCTTCTACAAGTGCATCTGTCAGCAACTCTACTAGTATTAGTCAATCAACAGGTGAGCCGGGTAGTTTCTCGTTGGTGGCTAGTCTATCGGGTGAACAGAACACTTCTGCGACAGCAACTGACCGAGATGCTTCTGTATCAAAAGAATCAACTGGCCTTAAAATTGATTCTGCTCTACTAAAGGCAACTGAAATTGATGGGAAGGTTAGTGCGAGTGCTGCTCAATCAACTTCTACCACGACTAGTATTGTAGGAGTTACTGCTGGCGCTATCGCAACAGCGGAAGTTTCAGCTAAGCAACAGGACGAAAATCGTAAGAAGTTGACAAAACTTTCAGCTGAGATGGGTGAGTACCTAGCTAAAGCTGTTGGCTTACCAAATACTGACTCAGCTATCACTAAGGTCAACTCTGCGGTAACTGAAATTGAAAAAGCCTTGGCTGACCCGACTAGTGATTTAACAGCAGTGGTGCAAAAAGCAACCGTAGCTCGTAATTCCATTGCCAATGCTGTTTTGAGAGCCCATTCAGGTGCGCGTGATGCACGAAATGGGAAACCGATGTTGCGCGATGCTTCTCTTCGAGCAAGTTGGGCTCCTCAGCAGGGCGATGGCCGTATGAATGTAAGTAGTCCAACTGCTACTTTTGATAAGGCTACTGGTATCGCTACTTACACTATGAATGTCCATGCTGATAGTGCCTTGAGTCATGTCGGTGTAAAAATCGAAGTAGGCAAAGGTGGACATGTCCAAAGTGCGACCTTTAACGGTAGTGCAATGGAAAAAACATATACACATGGTTTAGAGGCGGGTTATAGTTATCGTCATGGCCAAAACAGGAACTTAGAGGGACAAGTTGTAGTAAGGGTTAAATACGATAATAATGTTCCGACTGCGACTGCGAATATGCAGGTTCAAGTAAGTTCTGCTCCTATTTATGAAAATACTCCAGGGAATGGTTCGGCAGTTCAATCAGCAAGTGTTCCAACAGGGTATAGACAACAAACTCCAACGGAAACGAATACCAACTCAAAATTACGTTTTAATGTAACTCCTTATAAGGAAGTCTTTAATGGAGATGTTATTGATGATCCTGTGGGACTACAGGGTACTGGTGTTCGTATTAAATATTTTAATATTGAGAATCGTAATGTAATTCCTGGGGTGGGTTATGCAGGCCCTAATAATAATCAATACTTAGGGAATGCTAACGTAACAGCTCGAATTCAGGGAACAATTGGTGGAAACGATGCGTCAGCAGAAGTAGGAAAAACATATATTTACCGCTTCGTCGGAACTGATAATTCTGGTGCCCAAGCTGCTGCTAATGTAGGCTACTATATTAAAGGTTTCAACGAACGTCATGATATCCAAAGTGGCGATACTGTTCAGGTTTCTGATTTGAACCATTTGACACCTGATGAAGTTAAGGAAGTTTATAATAATTTTGTTGGAAAACAATCAAACTTAGTTGATTTATCTAAAAATGGAGATCTTGCTCCAAATATTGCTCAAGCAAGTCAAACGACCAATCCAGATGGTAGCTTTACGCTATCTTACCCTGGTACCAAATCTAAAATTGACGTTGCAACAGATGGTACTATCACGGTTACTTATCGTGACGGTTCTACTAGTGTCATCAATGCTTCTTTAGAGAAGGAAAAAATACCTCCAGTAACAACCGTTACTGTGACCCGTAATGGTAAACCTCTAGCTGCAGAAACAGGACCAATAGCAGGAGGTAAATATTACTATATCTATGCGGGTGATGATTTCACAGTTGATATGACTGCGACTGATAACAAGGGCAAGTTGAGAGAATTTAAACTTGTTCCAGAATCAGACAATTTCAGACCTGCTTCTGACTTGGCTGACAATATCTTTAAAGATTCAAAATATGGTACGGGGACAGTTGCTTCCCTGTCAGATCCTAATGGTGAAATCGTTGCGACTGAATCTAGTCCAGCTCGAATTACTGTTACAGGACACATGAAGGATGATTTGGCATTTGCTAATGGGAATCATTGGCGCAGAAATGCTGTCGCAACAGATAAGGCTGGTAACTATACTCAAGCTGGGGATGCAAATACAGGAAACTTCTTTATTAAGCAACGTCCTTTGAATGAGCGTTATAAGCATGAATCAGAATTTACAATAAAAAATCCTGAGTTCACGCCTGTTGTAGATAAGAATAATCTCACGGAGCCTGAGAAGAATGATGTTAAGGCTGCTATCTATGCCAAAAATGATAAGACAACTTACCGTATCCAGGATATCGAAGTTCAGGCCGATGGTACAGCGACGATTATTTACAAAGATGGTACGCGTAGCGATCCAATTCCACAGTCAGTAACAGTCAACGAACGTCCTAAGTTAGTTATTCCTTATGACAATCCGGCAACGAAAGAAATCTATCTATACCGCAACGAACCGGTCAATATTACCCTAAAAGCGACGGATGACTCTGGAAAAATCAATTCATTGAAATTGACGACGACATCTGGAGCTGCGGATGGTAGTGCTTCTAACTATGGTGGCTTTACTGGTGTCACTCGTTCAAATCCAATCACTTCTACGACAAACCAAGACAATGCTACTATTACTTTGACAGGCACCCTAAATAAAAGCCTGCAAAAAGGGGCATTTACTGAACGTAAACTCGTAACTACGGATAACCAGAATACATCAAATAGTACTGATAATAACGAAGGTTATATCAAGTTTGTTGTCAAGGATCAAACGGATAAGTATAATGCCGTAGCTAAAGTAGATACCATTTATACCTATGCGGGTGAAACAGTAGCGGATTTGGGAAATCCAGCGGATTTGGGAAAAGCAGCTAATTTTGTTCAGCTTGAAGGTGGAAAAGCTTTACCTGCGGGTGCGACAGTTAGATGGTTGAATCCGATTAACAATTCGACTACTGGAACAAAGAGTGCCGTTGCGCGTGTTACCTATTCGGATGGTTCAACCGATGATGTAACGGTCAACTATAAGGTTTTAGCTACGATTGCTCCTAAAGGACCGGTGAATGATATCCAAGGTACAGCTCCTCATAATGGAACAGATTTGCATAATTATGTGACTAAGCAAGGAGACGATGCCTACCCAGATGGAGTTAGTAAAACTTGGAGAAAAAATGGTCAGGCTGTTTCAAGTTCACCGATTAGCACAGCAGAAACAGGTCGACACAACTACCAAGTGACCTTTACTTATCCTGTTGGTCGTATGGGTGCGGGAGACGCTGTTAAATTAAATAAGACCGTTGATGTTGTTCATGATGTCTATAAGTTTGAATCAGACCGTTCTTATGTTTTCACGCAAAACAAGACGGATGAAGCTGGTTATAAACAAGCTGTAGCCAATCCTAAAGAAGCGGTTACAAGAGTAACAGGAACTCCAGATTTTAACGCAACAAACACTAAATACACGTGGGTTGGTGGTGCGCCGTCACTTACGACAGTTGGAACATTTACCAAGCAAGTGGAGGTAGAGTTACCTGCAGACTCAACGGGTGTCAAAGTTAAACAAAACGTCCCTGTTACTGTGAAAGTAAATCCACAAGCACCAGCTATCTCAGTAGATTCTACTAATGAAACGGGTGGTTTGCCAAATCGTTCGATCGTTGTTACGAATGTAACGCCTGGAGCTCTTGTAACCTTGACTTTAGCAGGCCATACGTTCGAGAAGAGAGCTAAGGCCAATGAAACAAGTGTGACATTTGAACCTACTGACCTGAAAAAAGCTTACGACGGCAATAACGGTCTTCTTCCGACAGGTGATGTAACAGCTAAATCTACAGTTGCTGGTCTGAATTCAGAAGTAACGACAAGTAGGATTACTCCTGAACGTGTGAAACCAACAATTACTTATACTGTAACAGTAAATGGTCAAGAGCCTAAGAGAGATGGCAATGGTCGCTATTTGTTCTATGCTGGAGATAAAATCCAGATTACTTATACAGGTAAAGATAACAGTGGTAAGTTAGTCACCTTAAAGGTTTCTGGTAATAGAAAAGATTTGACAGATTTCTTCGAAAACACACCTGAGTGGGGAACTGGTCCTATCACAAATATTATCAATACTTTAACCAATGATGACCAGACCACATTTACTATTAATGCGGTTGCTAATAAAGATCTTGCGTGGAAATCAGGGAACACCTGGGGACGTTGGCTCACTGCTACAGATCCTAGTGGCAACACTGTTGATGTAGGAGAAATTCGAATTCAGCAAGATCAGTTGCAAAACTTGTTTAAGAAGCCTGCTATTAATCTGACAGAAGTTAAGGATAAAAATCACTTAACAGAAACTGATAAGGAAAACGTTCGTGAAGAAATAAGAAAAGCTCATGATAAAGTGACTCCAAACGGTCGGGATCGTATTTCTAGCATTGACGTAAGTGAGAATGGTGTTGCAACAGTTTATTATAAAGATAATGCTAAAGTAACATCTGGTAGTCAACCGTATGCACCAACGGTCTATGGTCAAGATGAAACTGTTTCAGACAAGAAATATCGTTCTGAGTCAGCTTCGGCAAGCACCTCAGCAAGTACGTCCGCTTCAATAAGCGCAAGTACGTCGGCCTCAACCAGCGCAAGTACCTCAGCAAGTACATCGGTTTCAACAAGCGCCAGTACGTCAGCCTCAACAAGTGCAAGTACGTCAGCAAGTACATCGGCTTCAACAAGCGCAAGTACGTCAGCAAGTACATCGGCTTCAACAAGCGCAAGTACCTCAGCAAGCACGTCAGCCTCAACAAGTGCAAGTACATCAGCAAGTACATCGGCTTCAACAAGTGCAAGTACTTCAGCTAGCACTTCAGCTTCAACAAGTGCAAGTACATCAGCCTCAACAAGTGCAAGTACCTCAGCAAGTACATCAGCTTCAACCAGCGCAAGCACATCAGCAAGTACGTCAGCTTCAACAAGTGCAAGCACATCAGCAAGTACGTCGGCTTCGACAAGTGCAAGTACATCGGCTAGCACGTCAGCAAGTACGTCAGCTTCAACCAGCGCAAGTACATCGGCTAGCACATCAGCAAGTACATCGGCTTCAACAAGTGCAAGTACGTCAGCAAGTACATCGGCTTCAACAAGCGCAAGTACATCAGCAAGTACATCGGCTTCAACAAGCGCAAGTACATCAGCAAGTACATCGGCTTCAACAAGCGCAAGTACTTCAGCAAGTACGTCAGCCTCAACAAGTGCAAGCACTTCAGCTTCGACAAGTGCAAGTACTTCAGCTTCAACCAGCGCAAGCACTTCAGCCTCAACCAGCGCAAGTACATCAGCAAGTACTTCAGCTTCAACGAGCGCAAGTACATCAGCAAGTACATCGGCTTCGACAAGTGCAAGTACATCAGCAAGCACATCAGCTTCAACCAGCGCAAGTACATCAGCAAGTACATCGGCCTCAACGAGCGCAAGTACATCAGCAAGCACATCGGCCTCAACAAGCGCAAGTACATCTGCAAGTACATCTGTTGTAACAAGTAAGGGAATGCCAGAAAGCTTGTCACTTGATAGCTTAGATATTGATAGTATTATTACATCGGATTCAATTAGTACATCGGTATCACAATCACTATCATTGTCAACAAGCATTAGTCAATCAATGCCTCATTCTACTTCAACAAGTGCAAGTGGCTCAACATCAATGCCTCATTCGGCATCAACAAGCGCAAGTGCTTCAACATCAACGATTCATTCGACTTCAGCTAGTCAAGCTCCTCAAACTGAAACCACTAAGACACGTAAGCAATTACCAAATACTGGTGAAACTTCATCAATCTCATCTGCTCTCCTCGGAGCAGTGGCTGGTCTAACAGGGTTAGGTTTAGTAGCGAAACGCCGTAAAAATGATAATGAAGAATAAAGCGTATTGGTAGATAGTTGAGAATTGGCTAATCAGTCAGGAAAAACTCCAAGAGTTGAAAAAACTTTTGGCTCTTTGTCAACTGTAGTGGGTTGAAGAAAAGCTAATATCTAGAAAGGACAAATTTCGTCCTTTCTTTTTTGGCTCTTTGTCAACTGTAGTGGGTTGAAGAAAAGCTAATATCTAGAAAGGACAAATTTCGTCCTTTCTTTTTTGATATTCAGAGCGATAAAAATCCGTTTTTTGAAGTTTTCAAAGTTCCGAAATCCAAAGGCATTGCGCTTGATAAGTTTGATGAGATTATTGGTCGCTTCCAATTTTGCGTTGGAATAGGGTAACTGAAGGGCATTGACGATTTTCTCTTTGTCCTTTAGAAAGGTCTTAAAGATAGTCTGAAAAAGAGGATGAACCAGCTTAATATTGTCCTCAATGAGTCCGAAAAATTTATCTGCCTCCTTGTTCTGAAAGTGAAAGAGTAAGAGCTGATAGACATTGTAGTGGTGTTTCAAGTCTTCTGAATAGCTCAAAAGCTTGTCTAAAATCTCTTTATTGGTTAAGTGCATGCGAAAAGTAGGGCGATAAAATCGCTTATCACTCAGTTTACGGCTATCTTGTTGGATGAGTTTCCAGTAGCGCTTGGTAGCCTTGTATTCATGAGATTTTCGATGAAACTGATTCATGATTTGGACACGCATACGACTCATAGCACGGCTCATGTGTTGGACAATATGGAAACGATCCAACACGATTTTAGCGTTTGGAAAAAGCTGTTTAGCCAAGTCATAGTAAGGGCTAAACATATCCATAGTAATGATTTTCACCTGACAGCGCACGGCTCTATCGTAGCGAAGAAAGTGATTCCGGATGATAGCTTGTGTTCTTCCTTCAAGAACAGTGATGATATTAAGATTATCAAAATTTTGAGCAATAAAACTCATCTTTCCCTTAGTAAAGGCATACTCGTCCCAAGACATAATCTCAGGGAGGTACGAAAAATCAGGCTTAAAACGGAAGTCATTAAGCTTGCGAATAACAGTTGATGTTGAAATGGCTAACTGATGAGCAATATCGGTCATAGAAGTCTTTTCAATCAACTTTTGCGCAATTTTTTGGTTGA
>NZ_WIJO01000069.1:0-8122 GCF_009496205.1 Streptococcus mitis | reverse complement strand
TATTCTACCAAAGGGAACTTCTTTTGACAACTTAACTCAAGAGGACATTAATCTCGTTTGTTCGCATGTCAACAGTGTCAAACGCGCTGCTTTGAATGGAAAGTCAGCCCATGAACTCCTTGCTTTTACTTACGGAGAAGAGATTCCTAAGCTTCTTGGTATTTCTAAAATACCTGCAGAAGAAGTCTGTCAGTCGTCTACATTACACCAACATAAGTTCTAAAAATTAACCTTCAACCCCATTCAAACGTCTCACACTAAGTTCCACCATAGCGGAACTTAATCTGAAACGCTTTCAGATGAGAGGATTTTGTGCGCTCTTTTTTTCGATTCATTTTGGTTACAAAAGCGATGAAATCAAGCATTAGTAAAACCAGTGGAACTTACCCTGACACGGATTTCCACTGGTTTTTACGATTTTTATCAGACTAACTTCCACTTCTACTAGCGGTGGAACTTAGTTTGGGAATTTAGCTCATGAAAAAAGAAGCCTTTCGGCTTCCCTTCTTACAAGACTTTCGCTGAAGTACGAGTGATTTCTTCTACTTGAATATTCTCTGATTCAAATTTTTCTTTCAAGGCTGGTAAATCAATTGATCCATCGATTTGAACTTCGATAATGACCTTACCATCCTTACGCGGAATATTGACTGTATGGGAGATATTCAAATTTTCTTCTACAATCAAAGAAACAATCTTTCCAAGAACGCCAACTTCGTTTTCCGTAACAAAGCGCACACGAATTCCTTCTTCACCATAACCAGCAATTTCAAGAAAGGCTTGGAAAACGTCACGGTCCGTAATAACTCCGTATACTTGATGATTATCTACGACAGGAAGAATACCAATCTTGTTTTTCAACATCAAATAAGTTGCATCCTCTAGACTCGCATAGCCTGAAACAGTGACAACATCGCGAATCATGACATCTTTTACTTTTGTCTTATTTAGAAGATAATTCATCTCATAGATAGAAAGACTTGTTGCTTTTGATGGACTAGCTTGCGCAATGGTTCCTTCAGTTACCAAACCAACCAATTGATCATTTTCGATAACAGGCAAGCGGTGCAACCCTTGCTCTCTCATCAAATCTGCTGCATGAGATACTGTTGTATCTGGACTAATATAAACTACCTTGCGGGTCATAAAATCTTTAACTGCCATGAGACTTCTCCTTTTCTATTCTTATCCCTATTATACAATCTTTTTGTAAATCTATCAAACGCTTACATTTCTTTTTCAAAATTCAGAAAAGTATGAATAAGCTAGCAAAAAGAGCTCTGAAATCGAGCTCTGTGAATGAAGGTAAGATACGTTTCATTTCATTTTTCAATTATTAGAAATTCATATTTCAAAGTAGATGCAGATTTGTTTGCAATCTAAATATGCCGACTAAAACAATCCACTGGATAAAATAATTGCTTAGCAATCTTCATTTGCAACCTAAACTAGTCTCCCAGACTAGTTTAGCCACCCAGATACGCTTTTCTGACTTCTTCTGATGAGGCGAGTTCTTTTCCTGTTCCTGATAGGACGTTTTTTCCTGTTTCCAGTACATAGCCTCGGTCAGAGATTGCGAGTGCTTTATTGGCATTTTGTTCAATCAAGAGGACAGTTGTCCCTTGTTTCTGGATATCTTGAATGATATCAAAAATCTCTTGGATAAAGATTGGGGCAAGTCCCATTGATGGTTCATCTAAAAGAAGAAGTTTTGGTGTTGACATAAGAGCGCGTCCCATGGCAAGCATTTGTTGTTCCCCCCCTGAAAGAGTTGCTGCATCTTGGTTCTTCCGTTCTTCAAGACGAGGAAAGCGTGAGAAAACCTTCTTCAAGTTAGCTTGATTTTCTTCACGATTTTTCTTTAAGAAAGCTCCCATTTCAAGATTTTCCATAACAGTCAAGCCAGGAAAGACGTGGCGTCCTTCTTCGGCATTTTGAAATCGGAAATATTTTATGGCTATGAGAAGACGTTTACGTCTCTTAAGCAATTAGAACAAGCTATTGTAGACTACATTGATTACTACAATAATAAACGAATTAATGTAAAACTAAAAGGACTTAGTCCTGTGCAATATAGAACTAAGTCCTTTCAATAATTATTTTTCCAACTTTTTGGGGTAGTACACAACGTTCTCTCTTAAACTTAAATCGTAACGGAATCTTTATCCTTGAGCATATAGCGTTTTAAACGAGTTAAGCTAGCTAACCAGTACAATAGACCTCCAAAAATTGCAGTGAAGCCACTACCAGTTGTGAGCAGGAACATAGGACTCTGGATATGCTTTGTTATGGGATTGTAAACAAATAATACCGTAACTAACAAGGAAATGATTACACAAGATAATCCTACTAGATTGAAGCCATTTGTAAACTCATAAGCATCATGTCCTTCAAGGAAATAGGCTGAACGCAAATCGAGTTTTCGTTTTCTTAAGATAAAATAATCGACAACAATCATACCAATAATTGGCCCTTGAATATAAGCGGCTAGTGAGATGAAGGATCCGAAATACTCTTCTACTCCTCCCCAGATGGTTAGTAGGCTAACATAAACCATGGCAATCCAAACCATTAGTTTATAGCTTACTTTGGGCATCCCACTTTTTACAATCATACAGTTCACGTACGATCCTGTACCCTGGGTTCCAATATTAGCAAAAGCTACTAGTAGTAAACTTAAAAGCGCAAAGGCAGGAGTACTCAACGTTGAAAGCATCGTTGTTGGATCACTTTCATAGACACCTGTTTTAACAAACATGGCTAGAGCCATCACCCCACCTGTCGCAGCAAAGAATGGCGCAACAACCCCGTATGACAAGGCTGTAGCCCAATAGCCACTGCGTTCTGATTTTGCCAAACGTGGTAAGACAAAGGCTTGTGTAGACCAAGAAAAGGCTACGGCCACATTTCCTTCCCCTGACATCATAAAACGTTCAATCGGTGTCAAATTTTCTTGAATGGCAGGTTGGACATTCATAATATCACTAATCGGAACCGCAACAAAACAAATTCCAACGATGATTAGCCCAACAAATAACAAGGCTACCACTAGAAAGCGATTAGTACCTTTAATCACCTCTGGACCCCCAAGAGCAATCAGCGTTCCAAGGAGAACACAGAGAGTGCCTAGAATCGGTGCCCATACTCCCTTATCTAAACTAAGTCCAAAATTATTTCCCAAATGAATCATGGAGCTGGCAAAAAGATTGGCGGTAACGGCGTACCAACCAAAATTTGCCAAACTAATCACAGTTGATAGAACAGCTACCCCTTTTCTACCTAGAACAGCTCTCAACCAAATCCATAAATCAATTCCATATTTAACTGCAAACAAAATTGGGAGACATTCGATAAAAACCCAGATAATGTTGAAACTAAAAATATTAATCAACATTTGATTAAAGGTCAAATATTGAGCCACATAGGCTCCTTGGGTATAACACCAAGTTGCAATGGCAAAACCACTTGTCGATAAGAAGAGATCCCAGAAAGAATACTGACGATCCTTGTTGGTCATGGGAACAATTCCCGTTATGGTCTCCTGTTGAATAAAGTCATTCATCTTGGACATTTTATTGAATACCTCGTGTTATGGCTAGGATAATCAGAATATGATTGACTAGAATCATATCAATTACTTATGTAAAATAAACTTTTATGAAAGGGGAGATAAATATATATAGATTAAGGTTTTCATTTTTTAGTTTCACCTACAACTAATTGCTCAAGTTCAATACCAATTCTCATTTTGTTAGTCCTCCGACTAAAAATTAATTTTAGTTGACCATACTGCCCACTATAGTGATACCAAATATAGAAAAACTTCCCTACCCTAATAGATTTACAGACGCTCTCCTGAAATAATCCTCACAAAAGAGTAATAGTATGACGTTCCAAACACCTGAGCTAGATAGCTGTATTTCGTTTTCACGTTTGGAATTTCTTCTACAGAAATTTCAAGTACCTGCTCAGCTTATTCTACCGTATTAATAAAGATTTTCTAAAGCCTCCAGCAGGGGGCATACTCAAGTACTTCTAATCAATCCTCTATCCTTAAATCGTAACGGAATCTCTATCCTTGAGCATATAGCGTTTTAAACGAGTTAAGCTAGCTAGCCAGTACAATAGACCACCAAAGATCGCAGTAAAGCCACTACCAGTTGTGATTAAAAAGATCGAACTTTGAATTTGTGCAGTTACAGGGTTGTAAACAAATAGTACCGCAACTAACAAAGAAATGAATACGCAAGACAAGCCAACTAAGTTAAATCCTTTAGTAAATTCGTAGGCATCATGTCCTTCAAGGAAATAGGCTGAACGCAAATCGAGTTTTCGTTTTCTTAAGATAAAATAATCGACAACAATCATACCAATAATTGGCCCTTGAATATAAGCGGCTAGTGAGATGAAGGATCCGAAATACTCTTCTACTCCTCCCCAGATGGTTAGTAGGCTAACATAAACCATGGCAATCCAAACCATTAGTTTATAGCTTACTTTGGGCATCCCACTTTTTACAATCATACAGTTCACGTACGATCCTGTACCCTGGGTTCCAATATTAGCAAAAGCTACTAGTAGTAAACTTAAAAGCGCAAAGGCAGGAGTACTCAACGTTGAAAGCATCGTTGTTGGATCACTTTCATAAACACCTGTTTTGACAAACATGGCTAAAGCCAT
The DNA here is from genome assembly GCF_009496205.1 of Streptococcus mitis. Taxonomy (GTDB): domain Bacteria; phylum Bacillota; class Bacilli; order Lactobacillales; family Streptococcaceae; genus Streptococcus; species Streptococcus mitis_BN. The sequence continues at coordinate 3,442 of NZ_WIJO01000069.1, read as the reverse complement.
AACTCCACCTGTCGCAACAAAGAATGGAGCGACAATCCCGTATGATAAGGCTGTAGCCCAATAGCCACTGCGTTCTGATTTTGCCAAACGTGGCAAAACTAGCGCCTGTGTAGACCAAGAGAAGGCAAAGGCTACATTTCCTTCCCCAGAAAGCATGAAGCGTTCTAATGGAGTTAAATCTCCTTGGGTAGCTGGTTGAATGTTCATAATGTCAGTTATAGGAACAGCTACAAAACAGATTCCAACGATAATCAGACCGACAATCAACAGGGCGATAACCAAAAATCGATTGGTCCATTTGATTACTTCTGGACCTCCAAGAGCAATCAACGTTCCAAGAAGAACACAGAGAGTACCTAAAATCGGTGCCCATACTCCCTTGTCTAAACCAAGTCCAAAATTATTTCCCAAGTGGATCATAGAATTGGCAAAAAGATTAGCTGCAACGGCGTACCAGCCAAAGTTAGCCAAGCTAATAATGGTTGATAGCAAGGCTACCCCTTTTTTTCCTAAGACAGCCCTCAACCAAATCCATAAATCAATTCCATACTTAACTGCAAACAAAATTGGGAGACATTCGATAAAAACCCAGATAATGTTGAAACTAAAAATATTAATCAACATTTGATTAAAGGTCAAATATTGAGCCACATAGGCTCCTTGGGTATAACACCAAGTTGCAATGGCAAAACCACTTGTTGATAGGAAGAGATCCCAGAAAGAATACTGACGATCCTTGTTGGTCATGGGAACAATTCCCGTTATCGTCTCCTGTTGAATAAAGTCATTCATCTTAGACATTTTATTGAATACCTCCTGTCATGGCTAGGATAATCAGAATAAGGTTAATTAGAACTAAGCCAATGACTATAATAAAATCACTTTTTAGAAATGGCTGAGCAAACACATAGTTTGGTGATTCCATTTCTTCTAGCCTTCTTTTCGTTTCATTTGCTACTAATTCTTCAATTTCAGATGTCGGTTTCATCTCAATTCTCCTCTAAGTATAAATCTAATGCAAGTTTTCCATACTGCTTGGTATAACGATACCAGATATAAAGAAATTCACCTACTGGTTTTCCAACGCTTTCTTGGAACAGGGCCCATAAAAACCAATAATATGAAGTCACTGATACATAAGCAAAATAATGACGTTTGGTTTTCTTGTCCGGAACTTCTTGTAAATAGATTTCAAGTACCTTTTCAGCTTCTTCTACTGTATAATTTGAACACCCGATAAAGGTTCCTAAATCTCCTGCTGGATCTCCCATACCAGAATATTCCCAATCAATCAAGCTCATTTCTCCAGCTTCATTCAACAAGAAATTCGGGCTATAAGAATCTCCGTGGCAGAGAACCTTTTTCGCTTGATCTTCTTGTAAAAGCTTCTCGAGAACTGAGACATTCTTATCCAACTCTTCAAGTCCATCAAACTCAAAACGATTGCTAGCCTTTAATTTTCGTCTAAAATCATCAATTCCCTCAAATTGATCAAAGGAATGATCCGTTTTTTCTCCAGATTGGTGCAAGCGTCTCAAGAGCTCCATTGCTTTTGCTACATCATCCCAATTATCATAATCTAGTTGCTTGGCGTTGGGAATAAATTCTGAAATTTTCCAGCCCTCATCCTTGTTCATGGCGACAAAAGTACGGTCAATCTTTAATTTTGCAGCAATTTCCATAGAAGCCGCTTCACTAGCACGATCAATATAATTCTCCGTTCCTCTACCTGGATGACGGTAAACATATTTCTTTCCTAGGCAGTCAAATGAAAACGAAGTGTTGGTTAGACCATCTTTTAGAGGTTTGATATTGACAATATCTGAAGCCACACATCCCAATGTCTTACAGATATTATCAATGATTTCCGAATTCGTATTCACCAAATAGTGTTCATCAAACTGACGCAACTCATCTAGTGAATCAAACTCCTTAACAATATCTGCTGAATAATGCCGAGCTTCCAAAGGAAGCTCCTTGACGTGACGACTATAATAATCTTCCCAGAGTTGTTCGCGATATGGTTCGTGCTTAAATTCAGTTTCTAAAATATCTACAAACTTTTCACTAAATGCACGATCAAAATAAACGTGCCCCACCATAGCCCAAGTATTCGTCCCACCGATTTGAATATCGATAATAGTGTGATTGGAGTCTTCCTTAGAGCAGTATTCGTCTGTGTCCCCTTCTGCAAATATTGTAGAATAATAACCCCTGTAAATGTATCGTTCAAACGGATTTTCTACAAAATAATTATCCGAAGAGCAGATATAAGTGTTAGAAAGTTGATCTCTGACTAGCATGAGAGAAGAACAGTTGTTGTACTTGTAGTAATCATTATTCACAACGATTTTAACACCAAATTTTTCTGCTAGATAGAACATTTTTTCCTGCAGATAGCCTACAATAACTGTAATATCCTCTATTCCAGCTTCTTGCAACTGCTTGATTTCTCTCTCAATCAAACGCTCACCTTTAACTTGAAGCAATCCTTTAGGTAGCTCATAAGACAAAGGAGCAAAGCGGCTACTCATACCTGCAGCCATGATAATGGCATTCTTCACCTGATACGGAGCTAAAGTCCCCTCACCTAAGTCAGTTAAATGATTTTCCTCACTGATCCACTTCTCTTCTTTACATTCCTTGAGAAGATTATTTACTGTCCCCAAAGAGATGTCTAACTGTTCAGCCAATTGTCTCTGCGTAAAGTTTTCGTCTTTGTGAGTCAACAAAAAACGTAAAAATTTAAATTGTTTTTCTGATAGCATATCCTCAGCCTCTTTTGTTCAATATTTTTATTTATTCTATTATATGATGAACACACACTTTTGTCAAGTTAGATTCTATATTAAGAAAACGGATGCTCAAACCAAGTCCATCAGAATAGTAAGCAAACGAAGAAAGAGCCCCAAAAAAGAACCTAAGACAAAATAGTTCTCGACCACAAAAAGCTAGAGATTTCCAATTGCGGAACTCTAGCTTTTTAATTTTGAGTCGTTCTCTTATTGTATTTTAGGAGGTTATTGGCCATAAGTACCAATCCCATGTCAATTCTCACTTGACGCTTCCCTCTCAGATTACATCTCTTGTAACCCAAACAAGCCTTTATCTGCCCAAAGACAGGTTCAACATCAATCTTGCGTTGAGCGAAAATCTGTTTACCTTCGGGAGATAAAAGCGCCTGACATTCTTTAGCTTTCAAGTTTTGATAGCGTTCGTTCATATACAGTCCCTTTTGAGGGGCTGATTCAGGTTCATAAGCGTAGTAAACCTTGATTTTCTGTTGAAAGTCTGTCTGTGTTTTCTGATGTTTGGTATGGTGAAAACGATAATACCAGCTATCAGGATGTGTGTAGCTATCCTCCTTGTCATCATAGTGCCAATTCGCTAAGTTTCTAGCTGACTGTTTATACCCTCTCTTCTGTTCCTTGTCAAACATGGC
>NZ_WIJO01000068.1:0-8272 GCF_009496205.1 Streptococcus mitis | reverse complement strand
TTCTCTAAGCTATATCCTTGTTTTCTAAGTTCATAGATCTGAACTTTATCATCATAAGTTAATTTCATAATAAAAACACCCCAAAAGTTAGATTTTTTCTGTCTAACTTTTGGGGTGCAGTTCATATGTAACGTTTTAAGATTCTCATAGTACACCTCCTATAAGTTGTGAATACCAAAGCCCCCTTTATTAGCTTATAACTCAGGAGAAAGTAGCTCCTACTTCATCAATAAATTGTTCAGCCTCTATCTACCTCTATTATACGATATTGGCTTACTATCATCAAGAAACCGCTTTATTTTTTTAGCTTTTTATGGTATGATAAACAAAATATCTAGGGGAAAACAAATGACCAACGAATTGTTACATTTTGAAAAAATCAGTCGCCAGACTTGGCAATCTTTACATCGAAAGACAACACCTCCTTTGACAGAAGAGGAATTAGAATCCATCAAGAGTTTTAATGACCAGATTAGCTTACAGGATGTTACCGATGTCTATCTACCCCTAGCCCATCTCATCCAGATTTACAAACGTACCAAGGATGATTTGGCCTTTTCAAAAGGAATTTTCCTTCAACGTGAAAGTAAAGCCCAGCCTTTTATCATTGGGGTTTCTGGGAGTGTTGCCGTTGGAAAATCCACAACCAGTCGCCTACTTCAAATCCTACTGTCCCGTACACTTACAGATGCTAGGGTTGAGTTGGTAACAACTGATGGCTTTCTCTATCCCAACCAGACCTTGATTGAGCAAGGGATTTTAAATCGCAAGGGATTTCCTGAAAGTTATGATATGGAAGCTCTTCTCAACTTCTTGGACCGCATCAAAAATGGACAAGATGTAGATATTCCTGTCTATTCTCATGAAGTCTACGACATCGTACCCGAAGAGAAACAAAGTGTCAAAGCTGCTGATTTTGTGATTGTTGAAGGAATTAACGTTTTTCAAAATCCACAAAACGAGCGTCTCTACATTACTGACTTCTTTGACTTTTCCATCTATGTTGATGCTGCAGTCGATGACATCGAGAGTTGGTATCTGGACCGTTTCTTGAAAATGCTGAGCCTAGCCCAAAACGATCCTAATAGCTACTATTATCGTTTTACTCAAATGCCGATTGGGGAAGTAGAATCCTTTGCCCATCAGGTCTGGACCAGTATCAATCTCACAAATCTACAAAATTATATTGAACCGACCAGAAATCGTGCGGAAGTGATTCTTCATAAAACAAAGAACCATGAAATCGATGAAATTTACTTAAAAAATTAATTTTCCCTTGTCAAAACGTAAGTTTTCAGATATAATGGTATAGTTAGTAAATATGGAGGTAAGAACATTGGCAAACATTAAATCAGCTATCAAACGCGCTGAATTGAACGTTAAACAAAACGAAAAGAACTCAGCTCAAAAATCAGCTATGCGTACTGCTATCAAAGCTTTCGAAGCAAACCCATCTGAAGAACTTTTCCGTGCTGCTAGCTCAGCTATCGATAAAGCAGAAACTAAAGGTTTGATTCACAAAAACAAAGCAAGCCGCGACAAAGCTCGTCTTTCAGCTAAACTTGCTAAATAAGAAACAGTCCATAGAGGCTGTTTTTTTGTCCTCAAATAGGAAAAGGTAGAAAATGAAAATTGCAATTATCGGATATTCTGGTGCAGGTAAGTCAACTCTAGCAAAAAAGTTGTCTCACTACTACTCCATCCCAAAACTTCACATGGACACACTCCAATTTCAACCTGGTTGGCAAGACAGTGACCGCGAATGGATGTTGACCGAGATGAATAACTTTCTCACCAAGCATGAAGCCTGGGTTATTGATGGGAATTATTCTTGGTGTTTTTATGAGGAAAGAATGCAGGAAGCTGACCAAATCATCTTTCTCAACTTTTCCCCATTGACCTGTCTCTTTCGAGCCTTTAAACGTTACCTCACATACCGAGGCAAGGTCAGGGAAAGTATGGCAGCTGGTTGTCAAGAACAATTTAATTGGGAGTTTATTCGATGGATTCTCTGGGATGGACGGAGCAAATCCGCTAAGGAACGCTACAAGTGGGTTCAAGAAACCTATCCAGATAAAGTTGTCATCCTTAGTTCTCAAAAGGAGATAGATTACTTTTTAAAGACTCACGAAAACAAGAAGAAAAACCAACGTGGATAACGTTAGCACTATACGGAAGACAAATATCGTTTTTGGTGTCTATTTTTTCCAAAATATTTTCTTCATTATTTACCAATCTATCCTATCTAAAACTCTGACTTCGATAAAAATAAAAAGGGATATTCATTGTCCCTTTTATCAATTTTTAGATCTTGAATATAAAAGGATAATATAGCACGAGTTCCCCATACTTGTAGATTGATATTATACTTTCGATAACTCATTCTACAATCAATTAACACCTGATTCTCTGGCCAGAGATAATAATCGTAGCTTGAATCATAATCAAAATTACTAGTTCTCAACTCCTCCTTACTCATTTGGAACGAGTATGAGGGGAGATGGAAACTATACTTAGCTTTAATAAATAATGGGCTATGGAATGGTTATTGTAACCTTAATCTGCAAAATATAAAGGTCCCAGATGCTCAAAAAGTGCAAGAAAAACCTGATTTCACGCATATTACTAGCTTCGTTACTATAACCTAGCCCCCAGTCATACCTATCCCCAAGTAATTACCAATTGATAGCTGGCAAAGGGATGTCCCTCTTGATTTTGTAGTTGATAATCTAGCTCAATCTTTTGCCCATCTACTTGATAATGGCTCGTTTGGATGATAAACTCCTGCATACCCATAGGTGTAGGGATATAGGCTAAACTATCGCTATCCTTTAGAAAGCGCATAATGGTCTTGGGATTGGAAAAACGGCTCATCACCAGTTCTTGACCATGAAATTTAATAACCACTTTTTCCTTTTCCTCATTATAGAAAAGCAGGTAGCTATAATCTCCCTTTTCATGCACTTCTACATCATAGAGTTGGTCAATCACTTCCAACTGCTCATCAAACTGAATCGTATTTCGCATCCGAATCTTCACATCAAGTCCTCTTTCTTGTCTCTTGTCCTACTATTTTACCAAAAAGAGCAGGATTTTGCTATAATGGTCATATGAACGAAAAAGTATTCCGTGACCCAGTTCACAACTACATCCATGTAAACAATCAAATCATCTATGACTTGATTAATACAAAAGAATTTCAGCGTTTGCGTCGAATCAAGCAACTGGGGACTTCCAGTTATACCTTCCACGGTGGAGAACACAGTCGCTTCTCTCACTGTCTAGGAGTTTATGAGATTGCACGACGTATCACGGAGATTTTTGAAGAAAAATATCCTGAAGAATGGAATCCTGCTGAGTCTCTCTTGACCATGACTGCTGCTCTCCTACATGACCTTGGACATGGTGCCTACTCCCATACTTTTGAACATCTCTTTGACACAGACCATGAAGCTATTACTCAAGAGATTATCCAAAGTCCTGAGACGGAAATTCACCAAGTCCTGCTACAAGTGGCGCCTGACTTTCCAGAAAAGGTTGCCAGTGTCATTGACCATACCTATCCTAACAAACAGGTCGTGCAGCTCATTTCTAGTCAGATTGATGCGGATCGCATGGACTATCTCTTGCGCGACTCCTATTTTACTGGAGCTTCCTATGGAGAATTTGACCTGACTCGCATCCTCCGAGTCATTCGTCCTATCAAAAACGGAATCGCCTTTCAGAGAAATGGCATGCACGCCATCGAAGACTACGTTCTCAGTCGTTACCAGATGTATATGCAGGTTTATTTCCATCCAGCAACACGCGCCATGGAAGTTCTCCTACAGAATCTTCTCAAACGAGCTAAGGAACTCTACCCTGAGGACAAGGATTTCTTTGCACGAACTTCTCCACACCTCCTACCTTTCTTTGAAAAAAATGTGACCTTGTCTGACTATCTGGCTCTGGATGATGGTGTGATGAATACCTACTTCCAGCTTTGGATGACCAGTCCTGACAAGATTCTTGCAGACCTGTCGCAACGCTTTGTCAACCGCAAGGTCTTTAAATCCATTACCTTTTCACAAGAGGATCAAGACCAACTCGCCAGCATGAGAAAATTAGTTGAGGATATCGGCTTTGATCCGGACTACTACACTGCTATTCATAAGAACTTCGACCTCCCTTATGATATCTATCGTCCCGAATCTGAAAATCCACGAACACAGATTGAGATTTTACAAAAAAATGGAGAACTAGCCGAACTCTCTAGCCTGTCTCCTATTGTCCAATCCCTTGCTGGCAGCCGCCACGGAGATAATCGTTTCTATTTCCCAAAAGAAATGTTGGATCAAAACAGCATCTTTGCAAGCATTACCCAGCAATTTTTACACTTGATTGAGAACGATCATTTTACCCCAAATAAAAACTAGAAGAGGAAATTTATGAGTATTAAACTAATTGCCGTTGATATAGACGGAACCCTAGTCAATAGCCAAAAGGAGATTACTCCTGAAGTCTTTTCTGCCATCCAGGATGCCAAACAAGCCGGTGTCAAAGTCGTGATTGCAACTGGCCGCCCTATCGCAGGTGTTGCCAAACTTCTGGATGACTTGCAGTTGAGAGACGAGGGTGACTATGTTGTGACCTTCAACGGTGCCCTTGTCCAAGAAACTGCTACAGGACATGAGATTATCAGCGAATCCTTGACTTATGAGGATTATCTGGATATGGAATTTCTCAGTCGTAAGCTCGGTGTCCACATGCATGCCATTACCAAGGACGGCATCTACACAGCCAATCGCAATATCGGAAAATACACTGTGCACGAATCAACCCTCGTCAGCATGCCCATCTTCTACCGCACACCTGAAGAAATGGCTGACAAGGAAATCGTCAAGTGTATGTTCATCGATGAGCCTAAGATTCTTGATGCTGCCATTGAAAAAATCCCAGCAGAATTTTATGAGCGTTACTCTATCAACAAATCCGCTCCTTTCTACCTCGAACTCCTTAAAAAGAATGTGGACAAAGGTTCAGCCATCACTCATCTAGCTGAAAAACTCGGATTGACCAAAGATGAAACCATGGCTATCGGTGACGAAGAAAACGACCGTGCCATGCTGGAAGTCGTTGGTAACCCCGTTGTCATGGAAAATGGAAATCCAGAAATCAAAAAAATCGCCAAATACATCACTAAACCTAATGATGAATCTGGCGTTGCCCATGCCATCCGTACATGGGTACTGTAAAATAATTTGAATATAGAAAAAGTACTCCAGAAGTTAGAGATAATGTACTGCCCCCAAAAGTTAGACAGAAAAATCTTACTTTTGGGGGCAGTTTAAAATTCAGTATTTTTGGTTTCTAGTTCTATCCCCTCAATAATTATTAAATATGAATTAGGTAGTACATTATGTAAAACCCTTTTCAATTTTTTATTTTACTACGAATTAATATTATTTTTTCTAATGATAATTAATCCACTAATCTTCCTTTATAAATATTGCAGTTCTTTTCTTAGTTAGCTTTTTTTCATAACTCTTTATAAGAACAACCAATAAACTACTTAGTAATCCCAAAATAACTAGACTTAATCTCGGATTTAAAAGCCAATTAAAATAAGCAGCCAGTATTCCTCCAAAAGGTGCAAAAATGGTAGCTATTACAAAAGAACTAGAAAGTATCTTTCCAATATTATACACAGTACTTTCTTGCTGCTGTATTGTTGTAATCGAAACAGAAGCTATTGTAATTAATCCGCTCAAAATTGAATAACAAATTCCAAAAAATATCCAATTTTCTACTATTCCACTCGCCATAATGACAAGTGGGATGGTTGCCATTGATATATTCATCAATATAAAAGCATCCTTCTTATTCAAAAAAGTAGAAAGAAAGGTTACTGCTATCAAACTTCCAAATCCAGCAATTGAGTAAACAATCCCAACAAGACTATTTGATAATTTTAATTGATCCTGTAAATAATAAATAATCGTTGCATTGAAGCCTAGCATAGCGATATTCACAACAATAGTAAATAGTAAAGAAATCCTCAACTTAATATTTGTAAAGTTCTCTTTAAAACCTACAAAAATTTCTTTTATATCATCATTACCATTCTCCTTGTGTTCTTGATCTGGAATATATGAAATTAGTATTGAAAGAAATAATAACAAGAAAGAAGCACTATTAATAAAAAAATGCTATTAATATTAAACTTTAACATTAGTATCCCTGCTATAGCTGGAGAAATTAATTTTGAAATAGTTCGGACACCTTGAAACTGAGAATTATATTTTTGCAATTCTTCCTTCTCAAATAAGGCAGGAGTAATGACTGAGAATCCTGTTTGAAAAAGTGTCGAAAATAAAGGTATCAAAAATGCAATAACATAGTAAAAAAATATAGAAACTGAATATTTAGATAATATCGGTATTACACTACATAATAATGCCGGCATTAATGTAGACCATAATAGTATTTTTTTCTTATTGAAATTATCTAATAAGTAACCCATAACAAATCCCAAGAAGAATTGAGGTAGCAATTCAATAATCACCATTCCTCCCATTGCAAAAGACGAATGAAATTCTTGGTAAATTAAGATTGGAAAAGCAATTTTCTGAAATCTATCTCCAATATTTGATATAAATTCACCAAAAGTTATTGTATAAAACGTTTTCTTGTTAATATCCAAAATGTCCCTTCTTTCTAGTTAAACCACGATGAATATCACTTTTTATTAAATCGGTAAGACTTATTCCAAACCTCTTTGCAAGAGTTGGTACCGCACTATTTTCACTTAAACCATACATATTTACTAACTCAATGAAATATACATCCTCGCCAGATACTCTAAAATCAAGATAACAAGTACCATCTATTTCGTAATAATCCAAAATAAGTGTTAAGTTATAACTAAACACTTACCTGTACAGGTAAGACTCAACCTCCGACTATAATGATAATATCCATAATCAATAACAATATTCATGTAAATTTTAAAAGTTTTTTCATACTGAACCTCCCTTTATTTTTTATTTATTGTATAATAAATAAAAAACCTTTGAAATTTTGTTGGGAAAATGGGAAATTTGAAATCAAAACTTGGTATAACACTCAGAAAAATTCGAAAAGGAAAGCAAATCAGTTTATGTTCAATTGCTGATAGTAATTTATCTAAATCTCAAATTTCTAGATTTGAACGGGGAGAATCAGAAATCTCTTGTATTCGACTAATCAATATTTTAGATAAATTACATATAACTTTGGATGAATTTATTATTCTTCATGACAATAATTCTACTAGAACTGGATCATTCGCTAACTTGGTGCAATATATTCGAAAACACTACTCCACAAAAAATTTTGATAGTATTATTGAATTACTATCAAACTCTTCAAGTTATAACTTGGGTCCTTATGAAAAGACAATGGTAAAATCGATTCTCTATACAACAAATAAAAATTTTCTCCCCTCGGACGAGGAGTTATTACAGCTAACAGATTATCTTTTTAAAGTTGAAAACTGGGGTTACTATGAAATTATCCTATTAGGTAACTGTGTAAGAACAATTAAATATAACTCCTACTTCCTATTAACTATAGAAATGTTAAAAAATTATATCTATTCAACATTAAATAAGACAAATAAACGGCTTGTTACACAATTAGCAATCAATTGCCTAATTGTTAGTGTTGATAAAGAAGAATTTCAAAATTGTAGTTTTCTTATCAAAGAAGTAAAAAAATTATTAAACAATGAATTAAACTATTATGAACAAACCGTCTTCTTATATACGTGTGGCTATTTTGAATTTAAGCGTAATCCTGCGAACGGAATCGAAAAGATGAAACAAGCACTTCAGGTATTTGAAATTCTAGGAGAACACAATATAAAAGCACAGTACCAAGAGCACTATGACAAATATATTAATCAATGACACAAGGATAGTTAATCTTTAACCACCATAGGATTAATTATTGTTATTCCAATAGTATTTCTGTACTAAATTTTTTATCAAAATCCTTATCATTCAGTACTTTTACAAACATTTCTAGATTTTTTTCTAATTCCTCATACTCATAAAGATAATGATCCAACTCCTCTTGAAACACTCTTATTTATTCGGTTACTTGTTCTACTGTAATTGATTCTGCCAAATTTAATTTTGAAAAGTCATATCTTGCAAGCTTTCGACTGCTCACATCCTCACTCTTCAAATTGATAAGCACTTCCGCCATCTTATTTAAGTTGGCGATTTTTTCATTAATTTGATTTAGTTTT
>NZ_WIJO01000067.1:0-8688 GCF_009496205.1 Streptococcus mitis | reverse complement strand
TAAAATCCGAAATGTTTTATGGCCATGAGAAAAACTTTAAATCACTTAATCAATTGGAACAAGCTATTATAGACTATATCGATTACTACAACAACAAACGAATTAAGGTAAAACTAAAAGGACTTAGTCCTGTCCAATACAGAACTAAATCCTTTCAATAATTATTTGTCCAACTTTTTGGGGTCAGTACATGTACTGACGTTTTTTTATATGCTTATTTTGATTTGATATAGTTGATACCATCTGCTTTTGGTGCGACTGCTTTTCCAAAGAAGGCTGCCAAGACCAAAATAGTCAAAACATAAGGTGCGATTTGAAGATAAACCGCAGGTACTCCTTGTAGGAATGGCAATTGAGATCCGATAACAGCCAAACTTTGTGAAAGTCCAAAGAAGAGACTAGATAGCATGGCTCCGATTGGATTCCATTTTCCAAAGATCATCGCAGCAAGAGCGATAAATCCAGGTCCAACAATAGTTGTTACTGAGAAGTTAACTGAGATGGATTGAGCATAAATCGCTCCACCAATTCCACCTAGGAAACCTGAAATAATAACCCCTAAATATCTCATCTTGTAGACGTTGATTCCCAAGGTATCCGCTGCTTGAGGATGTTCACCGACAGAGCGGAGACGAAGACCAAAACGAGTCTTGAAGAGGATAAACCAAGCAAGGAATGAGAAGGCAATCGCGATATAACCTAGTAGACTAGTTGACTTGAAGAAGATATCACCAATCACTGGGATATTTGCCAAGACTGGGAAATCAAAGCGTCCAAAAGTTTGACTTAGGTTGTCGGTTTGTCCTTTGTTATAAAGAACTTTCACTAAGAAAACAGCCAAGGCAGGCGCCATCAAGTTCAATACCGTACCGCTGACAACATGGTCTGCACGGAAATGAACCGTCGCTGCTGCGTGGATGATAGAGAAGAGTCCTCCAACCAATCCTGCTACAAGCAAGGATAGCCATGGAGTTGCTGCTCCAAATTGTTCTGCAAATTCAAGGTTAAAGACAACTCCAGAAAAGGCACCCATAACCATAATTCCTTCAAGACCGACGTTTACCACACCACCACGTTCAGAGAAAACACCACCAATACTTGTAAAGATGAGAGGTGCTGAGTAAATCAGCATAGAAGACACCAAGAGGGTGAGCAAGGTTGTAATAGACATCTTTACTTACCTCCTTTAACTTGTTTTTTCGGTTTGACAAAGCGTTCGATAAGGTAATGAACACTGACAAAGAAGATAATAGACGCTGTTACAATGCTGACAAGCTCAGACGGTACCTGCGCCGCATTCATACCAGGAGCTCCAACTTGGAGAACACCAAATAAGAAGGCTGCAAATAGAATACCAATTGGTGAGTTGGCCGCAAGCAGACTAACCGCCATCCCGTTAAATCCGACAGCCAATGACGCCCCTTGAACATAGACGTTCTGAAAGGTTCCAAGTCCTTCAACAGCTCCACCAAGACCTGCCAAGGCACCTGAAATAATCATTGAGAGAATAATCGTTCTTTTTGCAGAAATACCAGCATATTCTGAAGCATGTGAATTAAGACCAACCGCACGGATTTCAAAACCAAGGGTTGTTTTCTTGAGCATGAACCAAATGACTGCAACGGCAATAAGAGCAAAGAAAATACCAATATTCATCCGCGAATTACCAGTCAACTCAGCTAACCAAGGTGTCTGGTAGGTTGCATTAGCCCCAACACGAATGGTCGAATCTGTACTTTGCATGAAGTCTTTAGGGAAGGCATGGATAAAGGCATTTCCTACATACAAGACAATGTAGTTCATCATGATGGTTACGATAACCTCTGATGTCCCTAGATAAGCTCTCAGAATCCCCGGAATCGCTCCGACAATCCCACCAGCAATCAAGGCAATCACGATGGTTGCTAGAATCATCAAGGGACGGGGCATATCTGGATGCGATAGGGCAAACCAACCACTGAGAATCCAACCTGCCAAAGCCTGACCAGGAAGCCCGACGTTAAAGAAACCTGCACGACTGGCAACGGCAAAACCAAGACCAATTAAGATTAGAGGCCCCATAGCACGGAAGATTTCTCCAATACCGCGTAGACTACCAAAGGCTGTATAGAACAATTCTTCGTAGCCCCAAATAGCATCATAACCGAAGATCCACATGACAATGGCTCCGAGTAAAATTCCTAGGAATACAGAAATCAAGGGAACCGAAATTTGTTGTAATTTTTTAGACATCACTCTTCTCCTTTCCCAAGTTTCCACCAGCCATCAAGACACCAAGCTCTTGTTTATTGGTTGTTTCTGGTGACACAATACCTTGAATCTTACCATCATGGATAACAGCAATACGATCTGAGACGTTTAAAATCTCATCCAATTCAAAGCTGACAACCAGGACAGCCTTACCGTTATCACGCTCTTCAATCAAGCGTTTGTGGATATATTCAATGGCACCGACATCCAACCCACGAGTTGGCTGGCTGACGATAAGGAGATCAGGATCTCGATCAATTTCACGAGCAATAATTGCTTTTTGTTGATTTCCTCCTGAGAGTGCAGCTGCAGGCACAAATTCACTGGCAGCACGAACATCAAACTCTTCCATTAGCTTTTTAGCATAAGAAGTAATATTTGAATAGTTCAAAATTCCATTTTTACTATGTGGTTCTTTGTAGTAGGTTTGAAGGGCAATATTCTCAGAAATCATCATTTCCAAAATCAAACCATCACGGTGACGGTCTTCTGGAACGTGCCCAACACTCAACTCTGTAATCTGACGTGGGTGCAAGCCTACAATTGAATCTCCTTTTAGCTCAATGCTACCAGATTCAACCTTGCGAAGACCTGTGATTGCTTGAATGAGTTCAGATTGACCATTTCCATCAATCCCCGCAATACCAACAATCTCTCCAGCACGAACATCCAAGGACAGATTTTTCACAGCTGGGACACCGCGGTTTTCATTGACCACCAAATCTTTGATTGACAAGACCACTTCTTTTGGTTGAGAGGCTTGTTTCTCTGTTTTAAAGGAAACGGAACGTCCTACCATCATTTCTGCCAAATCAGCATTGGTAGCCCCTGCAATTTCTACAGTTTCAATTGATTTCCCACGACGAATAACTGTAACGCGGTCAGAAACTGCGCGAATCTCGTCCAACTTGTGGGTAATCAAGATAATTGATTTTCCTTCTTTGACAAGATTTTTCATAATAGCCATCAACTCATCAATTTCTGACGGAGTCAAGACTGCCGTTGGTTCGTCAAAGATAAGGATATCAGCCCCCCGATAAAGGGTTTTTAAAATTTCTACACGTTGTTGGGCACCAACTGAGATGTCTGCCACCTTGGCAGAAGGGTCCACAGCTAAGCCATAACGTTCAGAAAGAGCCTTGATTTCTTTGCTAGCTCCAGCGATATCTAGCACACCATTTTTAGTCAATTCACTTCCTAAAATGATGTTTTCAGCCACCGTGAAAGCCTCTACCAACATAAAGTGCTGGTGAACCATTCCGATTCCCAAGCTAGCTGCTTTAGATGGCGAGTCGAGGTTAACAACTTGACCGTTGACCGCGATTTCACCACTGGTTGGTTCAAGAAGCCCTGCTAACATGTTCATTAGCGTGGATTTTCCAGCCCCATTTTCTCCTAAAAGTGCATGAATTTCACCTTTTCGTAGGTGCAGGTTGATTTTGTCGTTGGCAACAAATTCACCAAACACCTTGGTAATATCACGCATCTCAATGACATTTTCGTGTGCCATGTGCTCTTCCTTTCAGAGTCTTATTTTATTTCAATAAAACTTGCTAGTTTGTCTAGTAGCAAGCTTTACTGAGACAAAATGACTTTGTCTCAACTCTTAAAAAAGCGGCCAAGGGCCGCTTCCTAAGAAATGACTTCCATCCATTATTTTTCAGGAACTTTTACGCTTCCATCAAGGATTTTAGCTTTAGCATCTTCAACAGCTTTTTTACCTTCTTCTGAAAGGTTTGTCACTGCCAAGTCAACCCCTTTATCTTTCAACGAGTAAACGATTACTTGACCGCCAGGGAATTCACCTTTTTCTGCCTTGTTCGCAATATCTTTTACAGTTGTACCAACTTGTTTCAAAGTAGATACAAGAACAAAGTTTGATTCTTTTCCATCTTTAGAAGTGTATTTACCTTCTCCTACTTGGTCACGGTCAACACCGATAACCCAAACTTTTTCACTTTCAGGACGGCTTTCGTTGAGTGATTTAGCTTCTGCAAAGACACCTGCACCTGTTCCACCTGCTGCTTGGTAAACAACGTCTGCACCAGCTGCGTATTGTGCTGCTGCAATTGTTTTACCTTTAGCCGCATCACCAAATGAACCAGCATAGTCAACTTGTACTTTGATAGATGGGTCTACTGACTCAACACCAGCTTTAAATCCAGCTGCAAAACGTGAGATAACTTCAGACTCGATACCACCTACAAAACCAACTTGTTTTGTTTTAGTTGTTTTAGCTGCTGCAACACCTGCAAGGTAAGCAGCTTCGTTATCAGCAAATGTTACGCTCGCAACATTCTTTTGATCTTTAATCACATCATCAATCAAGACATAGTTCAAGTCAGAGTGGTCTTTTGCTGCTTCTTCAACCGCATTGTGAAGAGCAAAACCAACACCGAAGATTAGGTTGTAACTTCCAGCCGCTTGTTGCAAGTTGTTAGCGTAGTCAGCTTCACTTGTTGATTGGAAGTAAGTAAAACCTTTATCTTTTGAAAGATTGTGTTCTTTACCCCAAGCCTGCAAACCTTCCCAAGCTGATTGGTTGAATGATTTGTCATCAACACCACCAGTATCAGTGACGATTGCTGCTTTTGTCTTCACGTCAGAAGATGAAGCTGCGTTACGAGAAGAGCGGTTACCACATGCAGCAAGTCCAACTGCTGCCACTGCAACTAGACCAAGGCCTAGCCATTGTTTCTTGTTCATTACTGAACCTCCTAAATAAGATGTGCAACGATGTTGCAAGTATGGATTGGTTGGCCACAAGGACCGTGCCACTCAGAGAGCGACTCAGACTAGTTTAAGTCTGTAAAAGAGTATGGAAGTAATTCCCCGACCGTCATCTCGACCGTCGATTTATCTTTTGCGACTAAGGTCACTTTTAGATCTTGTTCAAAAAATTCAGCCATCACTTGGCGACAAGCACCACATGGTGAAATTGGTTTTTCAGTCTGACCATAGACAATCAATTCTGAAAATTCTCTTTGGCCTTCAGAAACTGCTTTAAAAATCGCTGTACGTTCTCCACAGTTAGTCAAAGAATAACTAGCATTCTCAATATTGACACCTGTATAAGAGCTACCATCTTTCGCCACTAAAACTGCTCCGATAGGAAAGTGAGAATAGGGCACATAGGCTTTCTTGCTGGTTTCAATTGCTAGTTCAATCAACTCAGTAGTCGCCATCAGCCAATTCTCCTTTTAAAATGGCTACCCCAGCTGACGTTCCGATACGGGTCGCCCCTGCTTCCACAAAGGCAAGAGCATCTGCATAAGAACGAGCTCCACCTGCAGCCTTGACTCCCATATCAGGTCCAACTGTTTCACGCATTAATCTAACATCTGCTACTGTCGCACCACCAGTTGAAAAGCCAGTAGATGTTTTAACAAAATCAGCTCCTGCTTTTTGGGCTAATTGGCAAGCCACAACTTTTTCTTGGTCTGTCAGAAGGCAAGCTTCAATAATGACTTTCACTAACTTGTCACCACTTGCTTCTACTACTGCGCGAATATCCGACTCAACCAAATCAAGATTACCTGTTTTGAGAGCTCCAACATTAATCACCATATCAATCTCATCTGCACCATTTTGGATAGCTTCCTTGGTTTCAAATGATTTCACGGCTGAAGTTGTTGCTCCCAAGGGGAAACCAACCACTGTACAGACCTTGACATCTGTACCTTCAAGCCCTTTTTTAGCATGTTCAACCCAGGTCGGATTAACACAGACGCTGGCAAAATCATACTCTCTAGCCTCAGACAACAAACAATCAATTTGTTTTTCTGTCGCATCCTGCTTCAAAAGCGTATGATCGATATATTTATTTAATTTCATATCCGGATTCTCCTGTTGTTTATGAGATAATTTCTATAATTTCTCGTAAACTTCGCACCCTATCATTTATTTTAACATATTTTTGAAAATCTGTAACTAGCTGAGGGGAAATTTTTCCATTTGTGTATACTTTTGCAACAATTTCTCCCTTTTGAACGGAATCTCCAACTTTCTTTTCAAAAACAATTCCAGTTTCATAGTCCAAGACATCAGTCTTGACTGCACGGCCGGCTCCCAGTCTCATGGCATAAAGGCCAAATTCCATGGCTGGAAGAGCTGAAATGACACCTGTTTCCTGAGCAGGGATTTCCACCACATGGGACACATTGACTGGGCGATAGAGGTCTTCCAAGTCTCCACCTTGGGCTTGGACCATCTCCTCAAACTTAGCAAGCGCTTGACCATTTTCAAGATGTTGGCGAACTTCTTCAACTGTTTTATTTACACTTGCCAGGCCAAGCATAATTTGAGCCAATTCACAGATGAAGTGGGTAATATCCTGACGGCCTTGCCCTTGTAAAATCTCCAGTGCTTCAAGGATTTCAAGGCGATTTCCAATAGCACGTCCCAAGGGCTGACTCATATCCGTAATGACTGCTACCGTCTTTCGACCAACTGCCTTACCAAGTTCCACCATAGTTTGAGCCAGTTCACGCGCCTCATCAACCGTCTTCATGAAGGCCCCCTCACCGACAGTCACGTCTAGCAAAATAGCATCCGCCCCTGCCGCAATTTTCTTGCTCATCACCGAACTCGCAATCAAAGGAATCGTGTCGACAGTTGCGGTTACATCACGGAGGGCGTAGAGAAGCTTATCTGCTTTGACCAGCTGGTCTGATTGCCCAATGACAGATACACCAATGTCCTGTACCTGACGAATAAAATCCTCTTGACTACGTTCTACTTGATAACCCTTAATGGACTCCAACTTATCAATTGTTCCGCCAGTATGGCCGAGACCACGACCACTCATTTTGGCCACAGGTACACCGAAGCTAGCAACAAGAGGAGCTAAAATCAAAGTCACCTTGTCACCAACACCCCCAGTAGAATGCTTGTCAACCTTAACCCCATCAATAGCGGATAAATCAAACTCTTGGCCTGTCTGAACCATTCTCATGGTCAAATCAGATATTTCTCGAGTCGTCATTCCTTTGAAATAGACAGCCATAGCAAAGGCAGACATCTGATAATCAGGAACAGTTCCTGACACATAGCCTTCTACCAGCCATTCAATTTCACTCGAAGTCAGTTCTTGACCGTCTCGTTTCTTTTGGATTAAATCAACTGCTCTCATTCTTTCACACTTCTAAGGATATAGTATCCCTTATCTTTTTTGACGATTTCACAATTACCAAACACATCTTCCATCTTGGACTTGGCACTTGGAGCCCCTTGTTTCTTCTGGATAACGATTGTTAAATCCCCACCAGTTTCCAAGAAATCTTTACTTTTCTCAATGATTTCATGAACCACTTGCTTACCTGCACGGATAGGGGGGTTGGAAATGACATGGTCAAATTTCCCTTCAACTTGTTCATAGATGTTAGACTGGAAAATCGTAGCTGCCACTTTATTTCGTTCAGCATTTTGTCGTGCCAAATCCAAGGCACGATTGTTGATGTCGACCATGGTCGCCTGAACTCCATAAGCCTTAGCTAAGGACAAACCCAAAGGTCCGTAACCACAGCCTACATCAAGGACAGTTTCTCCTTGGTTGACCTCAAGACACTTGAGCAAGAGTTGACTTCCAAAGTCAACCATTTTCTTGCTAAAAACACCCGCATCCGTTAAAAAGGTCATTTTTTCTCCCAACAAGTCCACTCTCAACTCATGAATGTCGTGAGCAGCGTCAGGATTTTCTGCATAATACATTTTACTCATGAAACTATTTTACCATAATTTGACTTAAATTGTAAATCGTTTACAAATTGATAATAAAACGAAAAAAGACTGAAGAAAGCTAGTAGGTAAAACCTTTTCTTCAATCTCTTTCAACACTTATAGATAAATGATAAACCATTTAGAACCATAAATATCATAGTCAGGATAAAACAATAAATTTGTCATCTATAATCAGACGCATTTTCATTTACTATTGCTTAACCTTCAGATACTTAATTATCAACAAAATTCCCAACAAGATGTTTAGATAAAAGCCCAACTGATACGTTTTTGTCAGGAATTCCAAACTTGTCCAAAGTCGTATCAAATCTTCTAGCGACATGCGGAAGAGATACCCTTCTGTAGCAATCCACAAAATCAAAAATAGATAACTTCCAGCAGCAAGCCTTTTCGCCCATCGTTTTTTTAGTAGCCAAGCAATCAAGAGTGAACAGATAAAGACAGCTGTTACAATGGCATGTTCCATCAAAAAAGTAAAACCGTAATAGGTTTCCACAAAACGTCTACCATTATCCGCATTGGCTCCTTTTATAAAAGGTAAGGCGAAACTTAAAATAAAACAGAGTTCCATATTGTACTGACCCCAAAAAGTTAGACAATTAATTTATCCGAAGGATTTAGTTCTGTATTGTACAGGGCTAAGTCCTTTTAGTTTTACCTTAATTCGTTTATTGTTGTAGTAATCAATATAGTCTACAA
>NZ_WIJO01000066.1:0-9372 GCF_009496205.1 Streptococcus mitis | reverse complement strand
TTTCGGAACTTTGAAAACTTCAAAAAACGGATTTTTATCGCTCTGAATATCAAAAAAGAAAGGACGAAATTTGTCCTTTCTAGATATTAGCTTTTCTTCAACCCACTACAGTTGACAAAGAGCCAAATTTCAATTACAGTATAGCACAGGAAATGATTTTTTGAGCTTTTTACTGTCTTTTTTCAAATAAAAAGATAGTAAAACCACCCAATTTTGGGGTGGTTGGTAATTTATTGTTGTACTGGCTGAGAATTTTGATTAGGCTGACCTTGATTGGTACTTGGTTGTTGTGTTGCCGTATTTTCATTGGTTCCAGCACGGGGAGTAGATGTATTTGAATTTGTGTTTGTGTTTGGTGTCGTTACACTTGACTGAGAGGTTGAGGTCTCTGGAGACTGATTTGCCAGAGCAGGTGTAGAACTTTGTTGAGTAGAGGGTTCAGTCCATATTGGGCGAGCTCCATTTTTGAATACAAATTCCCCGTTTCTGAAAAGTCCGTCTGGCATCGTCCAGTCTTCTGGATGAGTATCTTCTGATAGATACGTTATCATTGAGCGATAAACCTTAGCTGCAACTAGGAAACCATCTCCAACGATAGGAGTTAAACGATTCGAATAACCTGTCCATACAGCCATAGAATACTTACGAGTATAACCAACAAACATTTCATCTGGAGCTACATAGCCAGTGTTCTTGATGTGTTTCTCAATTTCATCATCTGTGTAGTTAGAAGTACCTGTCTTACCAGCTTGCGCTAACCATGGGAGATAGGCTCCACGACCAGTTCCGTATGCCAAGACGGTTTTCATCATTTCGGTCATCATGTAAGCAGTTGTTTCTTTCATAGCTCGTGTACCAGCATCTGAAAATTCTTTTTCACTACCGTCACTGAAGACGACCTTATTGATATACATGGGTTTGTGGTAAATTCCACCGTTGGCAAAGGCAGCATAAGCAGCAGCCATTTTTTCACTGCTTGCACCGTATTGTTTGTTAGATTCAGTTGTATTACTTGAAATGGCGTTTGCATAGTGGATGCTTGGATAATTGATACCTAAGCCATTTAGGAAGGTTTTCGCTCTGTCTAAACCAACTTTATTTAGGGTTTCAACAGCTGTGACATTACGTGACTGTTGAAGTGCATACTGAATTGTAATATTTCCAAAGTAGCCTTTATCCCAGTTGTAGACGGGAGTATCAGTACCAGGATAGTTATAAGGAACATCATGTACAATAGTTGCAGTAGAGTCATAGACTCCATATTCTAAAGCGGGAGCATAGTCAGTGATTGGTTTCATAGTAGAACCCCAGTCACGGTTGGTTTCAACGGCTTGGTTGATTCCGAAAGATACATTACTTGATTGGTGACGGGCACCTAACTGAGCAATGACTTTACCATTTGTTACATCAACGATAGTAGAAGCTACTTGAAGTTCATCATCTGGATAAGCGACATACTCATCTGTGTTATAAACATCCCAAAGTCGCTGCTGAACATCTTTGTCGACATTAGTATAGACTTCCATACCTGTAGTAAGAAGGTTGTAACCAGTTTCTTGTTCAACTTGGTCGATTACTTCTTTGAGGTAGTTGTCCATATAAGCTGGATAACTATTGGCTGACTTCAAACTTTGGAGACCGTCAGTGACGGGAGTATTAATAGCTTTTTCATAATCTTCTGCACTAATGTATTTTTGCCCTTTCATTTCTGAAAGTACCAAGTTACGACGCTCTAGAGCAGCTTCTGGATGGGAATAAGGATCATATTGGTTTGGAGCTTGAGGCATTCCAGCCAAGAGTGCTAACTGTGGCAAGCTTAAGTCCTTCAAGTCTTTTCCATAGTAATTTTGGGCTACGGTTTGCATTCCATAGTTACCGTTGGACATGTAGACTTTATTGATGTAATAGGTCAGGATTTCTTGCTTGGTTGCTTTTTGCTCTAGTTGAACGGCTAGCCAAGCTTCTTGAGCTTTACGTGACAAGGTTTGATCAGCAGTTGAAGTAGAAAAATAAGTCAATTTAATTAATTGTTGTGTCAAGGTTGAGGCACCTTGTAGACCTCCTCCTTGTAGATTTCTCAATGCTGCCCCCATGATACGAATAGTATCAACACCTCTATGGTCAAAGAAACGGTGGTCTTCGATAGACACAATTGCCTTGACTAAGTCAGTAGGAATTTCATTTGCTTGAGCATTTACGCGACGTTCAGACCCAAGGTCAGCAATCAGTTCGTTTTTGTTGTCATAAATCTTGCTAGAAGTTGTCGCAACTAATTTACTTTCAGATAAGGCTGGAGCCTTGCTAACAAAGTAGAGGAAGGCACCTCCACCTAATAGAAATAATGCGATAAATAAGGTAAGGAATGTAATTCCAATATACTTTAAGAATCGCAGAATAGTTTGTTTATTCATCTTGTTTTACCACCTAGTAAATGTTCTTTGATAATATCGAGATAGGGAATTTGAGGGAAAGCTCCTTGCTTTACTAAATATCCGTATTCTTGAATATATCCAAGTGGCATTGATTTTTGACCCTTATCTTGATGATAAAAGCGAATCAAATCAAATGCCGGCAATAAATAAGTTTCTTGTTGAGAAGAAAAATGAAGCAGTACGAAGCAAATGCCCTTTTGTTCTAGAACTTGTTCCATATGTTGAATCTGGTGAAGATGGAAATTCTTCATTGGGATGGCATTTTTTTGTCGCGTTTCCTTGGCTTCAAAGTCAATGTAATGTCCTCTATACACGCCAGAGTAATCTGTTGTGGAAGCTTGTCTAAAATAGGCTTCTACAATTTTGGCTCGACTACGTTGAGGATAGTCTACTCGGACAATTTGAACAGGCGTCGGCTTTTTATGGATAACGGCCATGCCATGCGTCAGATAGTAGTCGTTGGTAGCGTTGATCATCTTTTCAAAAGTCATTCCTCGATTTGCGAAATTTTTTGGTTGAGAAATGGATGTTTGGCTTTTTTTTGATGAAATTTTATGAGGGTAGTTGACCATATTTCTCCTTATTGGTACAATAACATCACTCTATTATATCATAAATTTGCACAGAAAGGGTTAAAAATGACTACAGCTTTGGTTTTAGGCTATTCTGCTTTTGATTTGGGTTTGTTTTCTGACAAGGATCCTCGTATTAAATTGATTAAAAAAGCAATACGTAGGGATTTAGAAGCTATGGCAGAAGATGGGATGACTTGGCTTGTATTTACAGGGACTTTGGGCTTTGAATATTGGGTTTTAGAGGTTGCTCAGGAAATGAAGACCGAATACGGTTTCCAGTTGGCCACCATTTTTGATTTTGAAACGCACGGGGAAAATTGGAATGAAGCCAATCAGCTTAAACTGAGTCGCTTTAAGCAGGTAGACTTTGTCAAATATGCCTATCCCAAATATGAACATACAGGGCAACTGCGTGATTATCAACAATTTTTACTGGAAAATACTGATTTAGCTTATTTTTTCTATGACCCAGAAAATGAGACCAAACTAAAATTTATGGATAACTTGATGAAAAATCAGGAAGGTTATCGCATAAAAAAGCTAACGTTTGAAGACTTAAATGAGCTAGCAGAAAATTTTTCTGAAAAGTAAGCCTTTGACCTTGATTTTTGTTTGCCTTTTTTTATATAATAATACTATTAGAAACCGAGAATGGAGCGAGAGATGGCAAGTATTATTTTTTCAGCAAAAGATATTTTTGAGCAAGAGTTTGGACGTGAAGTCCGTGGATATAGTAAGGTTGAAGTTGATGAATTTTTGGACGATGTCATCAAGGACTATGAAACTTATGCTGCCTTAGTCAAGTCTCTCCGTCAAGAAATTGCAGAGTTGAAGGAAGAATTAGCTCGTAAACCGAAACCTTCACCAGTTCAAGCAGAGCCTATTGAAGCGGCAACTACAAGCTCTATGACGAATTTTGATATTTTGAAACGCTTGAATCGTCTTGAGAAAGAAGTATTTGGTAAACAAATTTTGGATAACTCTGATTTATAAGAGCTCGTTTGAAATGTGCAATTTTTGGATAATCGCGTGAGGAGAATTTCTTCTCATGAGGAAAGTCCATGCTAGCACAGGCTGTGATGCCTGTAGTGTTTGTGCTAGGCGAAACCATAAGCCTAGGGACGAGAAATCGTTACGGCAGTTGAAATGGCTAAGTCCTTGGATAGGCCAGAGTAGGCTTGAAAGTGCCACAGTGACGGAGTCTTTCTGGAAACGGAGAGAGTGGAACGCGGTAAACCCCTCAAGCTAGCAACCCAAATTTTGGTCGGGGCATGGAGTACGCGGAAACGAACGTAGTATTCTGACTGCTATCAGCTAGAGCTGTTAGTGGTAGACAGATGATTATCGAAGGAAGTGGTCCTAGTCACTTCTGGAACAAAACATGGCTTATAGAAAATTGCATATAGGTTGGGGCTGAGAAATTTTCTCAACCTCATTTTTTAAAGTGGACATATAGAAAGGTCTTGCAAGACTGTAACATGAAAAAAGAATTTAATTTAATTGCAACTGTGGCAGCAGGTCTTGAAGCTGTTGTGGGACGAGAAGTGCGAGAGTTGGGCTACGATTGTCAAGTTGAAAATGGTCGTGTTCGTTTTCAAGGAGACATGAGAGCTATTATCGAGACCAACCTCTGGCTTCGGGCGGCAGACCGTATCAAGATCATCGTAGGAACTTTTCCTGCTAAGACTTTTGAGGAGTTGTTTCAGGGAGTTTTCGCCCTAGATTGGGAAAATTATTTACCACTCGGAGCTCGATTCCCGATTTCAAAAGCCAAATGTGTTAAATCTAAGCTTCACAATGAACCCAGTGTACAGGCAATTTCAAAAAAGGCTGTTGTTAAGAAATTGCAGAAACACTATGCCCGTCCAGAAGGCGTTCCTCTGATGGAGAATGGTCCTGAGTTCAAGCTTGAGGTCTCTATTCTCAAAGACATAGCAACGGTCATGATTGATACGACAGGATCCAGTCTCTTTAAACGTGGCTATCGTACAGAAAAAGGTGGGGCTCCTATCAAGGAAAATATGGCAGCAGCTATTTTGCAACTTTCTAACTGGTATCCAGACAAGCCCTTAATTGACCCAACTTGTGGTTCGGGGACTTTCTGTATCGAGGCTGTCATGATTGCTCGAAAGATGGCTCCAGGTCTTCGTCGCTCCTTTGCATTTGAGGAATGGAACTGGATTAGCGATCGCTTGATTCAAGAAGTTCGCACAGAAGCAGCCAAAAAAGTAGATCGTGAGCTTGAGCTAGATATCATGGGTTGCGATATCGATGCACGTATGGTGGAAATTGCCAAGGCTAATGCTCAGGCCGCAGGTGTCGCAGGTGATATTACCTTTAAGCAGATGCGCGTGCAGGATTTACGTTCCGATAAAATCAATGGAGTGATTATCTCCAACCCGCCTTATGGGGAACGCTTGTCAGATGATGTAGGGGTTACCAAACTCTATGCTGAGATGGGGCAAGTATTTGCACCGCTGAAAACGTGGAGCAAATTTATCCTAACTAGTGATGAAGCCTTTGAGACCAAGTACGGTAGTCAGGCGGACAAGAAACGTAAGTTGTACAATGGAACCTTAAAAGTTGATTTGTATCAATATTTTGGTCAGCGTGTTAAACGCCAGGAAGTAAAGTAGAAAGGACAACTCATGAGTAAGAAAAGACGGAATCGTCATAAAGCAGAACATCAAGAAGCGCAATTTGATTTTGATGATGCCAAAGAGCTAACGGTTGGAGAAGCCATGCTAAAAAATGAAGAGGTGGAAGCAGGTGTATTGCCTGGAGATTCTATCTTGGACAAGTATGTGAAACAACATAAAGATGAAATTGAGGCAGATAAGTTTGAAACGCGTCAGTTTAGCAAGGATGATTTAGTTGAAAAAGAAGAGGTAGAAGAGATAGAGGAGACTCAGACTCTAGATAATTTACTTCAAGAGCTTCGTGAGGGAACAGGAGTAGATTCTCCAGCTCCAGAAGATGAGTTGAGTCAGTTTGATGATTTAGAATTAACACGAGTTTCAGAAACTCCTCTTGTTGAAGCCTCTGAGACTGAAGATATTCCAACACTTTATCGAGTCACAGATAGTGAAGATGGAAAAAGTAAGAAGAAATGGGTGCTTTACGGTATTCTAGCAGCCTTAGTGGTTCTTATCCTTGGAACTGGTTATTATGTTTATCGTCAAGTGACTCGTTCGACCAAGGAAATCCAAACTTCTCAATCAACTACAAACACGCAGTCAGATGTGGAAGAATTCAATAATTTATATGATGCCTTCTATACAGATAGCAACAAAACGGCTTTGAAGAATAGCCAGTTTGATAAACTGAGTCAACTTAAAACCTTGCTTGATAAGCTAGAAGGTAGTCGTGAATATACGCTTGCAAAATCTAAGTATGATAGTCTAGCAACTCAAATCAAGGCCATTCAAGGTGTCAATGCTCAATTTGATAAGCCAGCTATTGTAGATGGAGTTTTGGACACTAACGCTAAAGCTAAATCAGATGCTAAATTTACAGATATTAAAACTGGAAATACGGAGATTGATAAAGTGCTAGATAAGGCTATCAGTCTAGGTAAGAGTCAACAAACAAGTGCTTCAAGTTCTAGCTCAAGCTCAAGTCAAGAAAGTTCAAGTTCATCAACAGAGAGCACTACAGACAACACAAGTCCATCTTCAAGCGCCTCAACAAATAGTTCGGTTTCTGCACGTGATGATAGCCATGGTGGTTTATCAAGTTCTGGAGTTGACCTCCAGAGAGCTTCGAGTCGTGTGCCGTTCAATCAATCAGCTGTTGATGATAGCAATAATTCTGCCTGGGATTTCGCGGATGGTGTCTTGGAAAAAATCCTAGCAACTTCACGCTCACGTGGTTATATCACTGGTAACCAATATATCCTTGAACGTGTTAATATCGTTAATGGCAATGGTTATTACAACCTCTACAAGCCAGATGGAACCTATCTCTTTACCCTTAACTGTAAGACAGGATACTTTGTTGGAAATGGTTCTGGACATGCGGATGCTTTGGACTACTAAGCAGTCGTTACAAAATTCTTTCTTTTCAAAAGTAAAAATGATAAAATAAAACAAATTAAACAAGAGGAGTGTCAAATGACAAAAGCTAACTTTGGTGTCGTAGGTATGGCCGTAATGGGTCGTAACCTTGCCCTTAATATTGAATCTCGTGGTTACACAGTTGCTATTTACAACCGTAGTAAAGAAAAAACTGAAGATGTAATTGCTTGCCATCCTGAAAAGAACTTTGTACCAAGCTATGACGTTGAAAGTTTTGTAAACTCAATCGAAAAACCTCGTCGTATCATGCTCATGGTTCAAGCTGGACCTGGTACAGATGCTACAATTCAAGCCCTTCTTCCACACCTTGACAAGGGTGATATCTTGATTGACGGAGGAAACACTTTCTACAAAGATACAATCCGTCGTAATGAAGAATTGGCAAACTCAGGTATCAACTTTATCGGTACTGGGGTTTCTGGTGGTGAAAAAGGTGCCCTTGAAGGTCCTTCTATCATGCCTGGTGGACAAAAAGAAGCCTACGAATTGGTTGCAGATGTTCTTGAAGAAATCTCAGCTAAAGCACCAGAAGATGGCAAACCATGTGTGACTTACATCGGTCCTGATGGAGCTGGTCACTATGTGAAAATGGTCCACAACGGTATCGAGTATGGTGACATGCAATTGATTGCAGAAAGCTATGACTTGATGCAACACTTGCTAGGCCTTTCTGCAGAAGATATGGCTGAAATCTTTACTGAGTGGAACAAGGGTGAATTGGACAGCTACTTGATCGAAATCACAGCTGATATCTTGAGTCGTAAAGACGATGAAGGCCAAGATGGACCAATCGTAGACTACATCCTTGATGCCGCAGGTAACAAGGGTACTGGTAAATGGACTAGCCAATCATCACTTGACCTTGGTGTACCATTGTCACTCATCACTGAGTCAGTATTTGCACGTTACATTTCAACTTACAAAGAAGAACGTGTACATGCTAGCAAGGTTCTTCCAAAACCAGCTGCCTTCCAATTTGAAGGAGACAAGGCTGAGTTGATTGAAAAAATCCGTCAAGCTCTTTACTTCTCAAAAATCATTTCATACGCACAAGGTTTTGCTCAATTGCGTGTAGCTTCTAAAGAAAACAACTGGAACTTGCCATTCGCAGACATCGCATCTATCTGGCGTGATGGCTGTATCATCCGTTCTCGTTTCTTGCAAAAGATTACAGATGCTTACAACCGTGATGCAGACCTTGCTAACCTTCTTTTGGATGAGTACTTCTTGGATGTTACTGCTAAGTATCAACAAGCAGTGCGTGACATCGTAGCTCTTGCTGTTCAAGCTGGTGTGCCAGTGCCAACTTTCTCAGCAGCTATTACTTACTTTGATAGCTACCGTTCAGCTGACCTTCCAGCTAACTTGATCCAAGCGCAACGTGACTACTTTGGTGCCCACACTTACCAACGTAAAGACAAAGAAGGAACATTCCACTACTCTTGGTATGACGAAAAATAAGTAGGTCTGCCATGGGGAAACGGATTTTATTACTTGAGAAAGAACGAAATCTAGCTCATTTTTTAAGTTTGGAACTCCAAAAAGAGCAATACCGAGTTGATCAGGTTGAGGAGGGGCAAAAAGCCCTCTCCATGGCTCTTCAGACAGACTATGACTTGATTTTATTGAATGCTCGTCTGGGGGATATGACAGCCCAGGATTTTGCAGACAAGCTGAGTCGTACTAAGCCAGCCTCAGTGATCATGGTCTTGGACCATCGCGAAGAATTGCAAGATCAGATTGAGACAATCCAACGCTTTGCCGTTTCTTATATCTATAAGCCAGTTATTATTGATAATTTGGTGGCTCGTATTTCAGCGATTTTCCGAGGTAGGGACTTTATCGACCAACACTGTAGTCAGATGAAGGTTCCAACGTCTTACCGTAATCTGCGTATGGATGTAGAACATCATACCGTTTATCGTGGCGAGGAGATGATTGCTTTGACTCGTCGCGAGTATGACCTCTTGGCTACTCTTATGGGGAGCAAGAAAGTTCTGACTCGTGAGCAGTTGTTGGAAAGTGTCTGGAAGTATGAAAGTGCGACCGAAACAAATATCGTGGATGTCTATATCCGTTATCTACGTAGCAAGCTTGATGTAAAAGGTCAAAAAAGCTACATTAAAACAGTTCGTGGTGTTGGTTACACCATGCAAGAATAGAGGCTCTTTGTCAACTGTAGTGGGTTGAAGAAAAGCTAAGCTCGAGAAAGGACAAAATTTGCCCTTTCTTTTTTGATGTTCAGAGCAATAAAAATCCTTTTTTTGAAGTTTTCAAAGTTTCGAAATC
>NZ_WIJO01000065.1:0-9660 GCF_009496205.1 Streptococcus mitis | reverse complement strand
CAAGGACTTCAAGGTCGTGATGGTCAAGACGGAGCACAAGGTTTACCAGGACGCGACGGACGTGATGGCGCAGCAGGTCGTGACGGACGTGATGGACGCGACGGTAAAGACGTCTTGAACGGCAAAGTTAACCCAGAAGCAAATCAAGGTAAAGACGGCGATAAATACGTTAATACAGAAACAGGCGACGTCTTCGTTAAGAATAACGGCAACTGGGAAAAAGAAGGCAACATCAAAGGCCCTAAAGGGGACAAAGGTGAACGTGGAGAAGATGGTAAGACTCCAGAAGTAACTGTAACTCCAGGTAAAGATGGTCATAG
The DNA here is from genome assembly GCF_009496205.1 of Streptococcus mitis. GTDB lineage: Bacteria > Bacillota > Bacilli > Lactobacillales > Streptococcaceae > Streptococcus > Streptococcus mitis_BN. Next base: position 9,340 of record NZ_WIJO01000065.1, on the reverse strand, counting down.
TACCGACATTACATTCACTGTTCCAGGTAAAGATCCAGTTACAGTAAATGTTAAGAACGGAGAAAATGGTCTGAACGGTAAAACTCCAAAAGTTGATTTGCTTCGTGTCGAAGGACAAAATGGAAATCCATCTCATACAATTGTGACATTCTATACTGATGAAAACAATGATGGTAAGTACACTCCAGGAACTGATGAACTTCTAGGTTCTGAAATGATTAAAGATGGTGCTAAAGGTGCGGACGGACGTGATGGTAAATCATTGCTTACTGTCAAAGATGGCAAAGAAACTAAAGTTTACCAAGAAGATCCAGCACACCCAGGTCAACCATTGAACCCTGAAAAACCTCTTGCAGTTATTAAAGATGGAGTGGACGGTGTCTCTCCAACAGTAACAGCTGTTCGTAAGGATGAAGAAGGTCATAAAGGTGTAGAAATCACTGTTGATAACCATGATGGTTCACAACCAACTACAGTCTTTGTTAAAGATGGTGCTAAGGGAGAAACTGGTGCAACCGGTCAGGATGGACAAACTCCTACAATCACTACTCAACGTGGACAAGATGGCCAAAGCACTGTTGTAACTATCACAACACCAGGTAAAGATCCAGTAACCTTCACTGTAAAAGATGGTAAGAATGGTAAAGATGGCCGTACACCAACTATTGACTTAAATGCATTGGTGGAAGCAGTTAGAAGAGGTGCTGGATCAACTTCTAATTCACAACCTTCTGGAACATCAAGAAGTGCAAGAAGAGCAAGAAGTGTAGGAGATAATCCAGATGAAGTAACTCCACCAGCTCAACCAGCATCTTCAGATTCAACAGCATCACAACCAGTAGATGGTACTCGTATTACAGCATACTATGATAACAATGGTAACGGTAAATACGATCCAGGTGTGGATGAATTAATTGGTACAAGTGATATCTTGAATGGTACAAATGGACGTAATGGTGCAGATGGAGCTTCTGGTACAGATGGCCGTAACGGTGCCGAATTATTAAGTGGAGTTACTGCACCAACTGCTAAAGATGGTAAAGATGGTGATACTTACATCGATGCTAACACAGGTGATGTTTACAAGAAAGAAAATGGTTCTTGGAACAAGATTGGTAATATCCGTGGACCTCAAGGAGTAGCCGGCGAAAAAGGTGAAAAAGGTGAAAAAGGTGAAAAAGGTGAAAACGGAGCTAATGGAGCAGACGGTAAATCACCAGTTGTAAATGTAACGGACAATGGAGATGGAACACACTCTATTACTGTTAGAAACCCTGATGGTTCTGAATCAACAACTAAAGTTAAAGATGGTAAAGACGGTAAAACTGCCAATATCACTACAACAGAAAATCCAGATGGAAGCCACACAATCACTGTAACAAATCCAGATGGATCAACAAAAGAAACTGTTGTTAAAAACGGTAAAGACGGTAAGACTCCAAAAGTTGAAGTGACTGATAACAACGATGGAACTCACACAGTTAAAGTTACGGATGGAGATGGCAATGTTACCAACGCTATCATCAAAGATGGTAAAGACGGTAAAGCTGCAACAGCAACAACAACAGAAAACCCAGATGGAAGCCACACTGTAACAATCACTAACCCAGATGGAACTAAGAATGAGTTTGTTGTTAAGAATGGACGTGACGGTGTTGACGGACGTACTCCAACCGCATCTGTTCGTGATAATGGTGACGGAAGTCATACAATCGTTATTACAAATCCAGAAGGTGTAACAACTGAAACCACAGTTCGTGATGGTAAATCACCAAAAGTTACTATAACTGATGAACAAAATGGAACTCATAAGATTTCAGTTCTAAATGGTGACGGCACAACTACTGAAACAATCATTAAAGATGGTAAATCACCAGTAGCGACTGTTACTGACAACCATGATGGTACTTACACAATTCGTGTAGAAAACGGTAATGGTACTGTTTCTGAAACCACAGTTCGTGACGGTAAATCACCAACTGCTAAGGTTGTGGATAACGGAGATGGAACTCACACTATCACAGTTGTGAACTCAGACGGTACAACTACAACAACTACAGTTCGTGATGGTAAAGAACCAAAACTTGAAGTGATTGATAACAACAATGGTTCACATACTATTAAAGTTACTGGAGCTGATGGTAAAGAAACGACAACTACAATCTTTGATGGTAAATCACCAAAAGCGAACATCGTTGATAACGGAGACGGAACTCACACATTAACAATCGTTGATTCTGATGGCCGTGAATACAAATCTATTATCAAAGATGGTAAAGACGGTAAAGATGGAGTTTCACCAACTGTAACTGTTAAAAATAATAACGATGGAACTCACGTTGTTACAATCATTAATCCTGATGGAAGTAAGACAGAAATGGTGATTAAAGACGGCAAAGATGGTAAATCACCAAAAGTTTCTGTTGAAGATAATGGAGATGGTAGTCATACAATCACAATCATCAATTCTGACGGAACTGTGACAAAAACAGTTATTAAAGATGGCAAAGATGGTAGAGATGGACGTGATGGTCGAGACGGCAAAGACGGAAAATGTGGATGCCAAGACAAACCAGTAACACCATCAAATGACAAACCAGTTCCTCCAACACGTAATGTGCCAGAAGGACCAACGTTTGCAATGCCAGAACCACCAGTTCATGAATTGCCAGAATTCAACGGTGGTGTGCCAGGAATGCCAGAAGTTCATGAATTGCCAGAATTTAACGGTGGAGTACCAGGTATGCCTGAAGTTACTGAAGTACCAGAATTAGATATGCCAACAGTACCAGCACAACCAACACCAAGTGTACCGGTTAAACCTGTGCCAGCGCAACCAACACCAAATGTACCGACACCAGAAGTGCCAGTACAACCAACTCCAGTTGTTCCAACACCAGAAGTACCGGTTAAACCAGTACCAGCGGTTCCAGAACAACCAGTAGTACCAACACCGGCTCAACCAGCAACTCCAGTAAATGCTAACCCAGTAGTACCAACTACAGTTAAAGAAAACCATGGGGACAAATTACCAGAAACTGGAAGCCAATCTGATTATATCTCTGTTCTTCTAGGTAGCGGTATTCTATTGAGCCTATATGTAGGTCGAAGAAAAGAAGATTAATCAGCAAAAAGCAGTCACTAATTTCTCGAAAGAAGATGATAAGTGATAGATCTCGAATGAAAGAATATTCTTAGAATGATTTTCCTATGATGGAAAAGACTGCTAAAAACCTTGAGTGGTAACGCTCAAGGTTTTTTTGGATGAGTGATGTTTGTCTGAAAATCTTGATTGAGTCTAAAAATGCCACCCTATTAGGTGGCGATCATTGATTTAGACTTTTAAAAATTCTTTATTTTTTACTGAATTGCTGCGAGCAAGTCTTGAGCTTGTTTCTCAAGTGAGTTTAGGACTGTTTCTTCGAGAATCAATTTTCCATCTGCCCAAGCAGAGTCGTTAACACGTGCAGCAGTGAAATCCCCAACGATTTGTGTACGGATAAATGGCAAGAGGTCCTTGTAGATAGCGAAGAGTTGATCGTGACCTGCATTGGCTACAGATGATACGGTGACAAACTTGTCTTGAAGGGCAGAAGCTCCACGTGTATCAGACAAGTCAAGGGCACGAGATAGCCAGTCAAGCAAGTTTTTCACTGTACCAGGGATAGAGAAGTTGTAGACTGGAGAGAAAATCCAGATAGCATCCGCAGCGAGAACTGCTTCACGAGCAGCCGCTACAGCTGGATGTGTTGGAACTTCCAAATCTTGGCTGAAGAGAGGAAGGGCTGAATAATCAAGGTAGCTAACTTCCGCTTTACCAGCAAGTGCTTTCTCAGCTTCGAGAGCCATTTGGTGGTTGAAAGAACCTTGACGTAGGGATCCGACGATAAATAATACTTTTTTAGACATGATGTGTCTCCTTTTTCTTAAAATTTCGAGAATTGCCTCGTTGTTATAAAATATATTACAACAAAAGAAAACACCTTGCAAGAAATTTGCTCAAAGATAATTAAAACTATAAAATTGTAGAATATCTAATCACTTGCGACTGGAATGCATTTGGTTTTCGCAGAGTATTCCTATATTCTCTTGTAATATGATGACATAAGTGATAAAATAAACAAGAAAACTCGCAATAGAAACCGCAGAACAGCTATTTTCCGGTATCATTTCATAAATCATTAAAGGAACAATAATGGCATTGAAGAATGCTTCTAAAAAGGGGTGGAGATCATGTAAGGCAAAGATTAACAAGTGACGGACAAAAGAAATAATAATACACTTGTTAAAGGAGAAAAAATGTTAATAAGAAATTATCGGAAAAATATTGGCCTGATGGCCGGAGTTGAGTTTTTTGCATTTTTAGGGATTACCAGTTTTTGGATTCTCTTTCTCAGTCAAAACGGCATGTCTCTTTGGCAGATTGGACTTCTGGAGAGTATTTTTCATACGACCAGTCTTCTCTGTGAAATTCCATCTGGTATGTTAGCTGACCGCTATTCCTATAAGACCAACCTTTATTTAAGTCGTATAGCAGGAATTGTGTCTTCTATTCTCATGTTGGCTGGGCAAGGAAATTTTTGGATTTATGCACTAGCTATGGCGATAAATGCCTTGTCTTATAATTTTGATTCAGGAACAAGCGCAGCAATGGTCTATGACTCGGCTGTAGAGGCTGGACTCAAGAAGCGTTACTTATCTATTTCAAGTTTTATGTCAGGAGTAGCAGAAGGAACTCGGTCTTTGGGGACAGTGTTGGCGGGATTTTTTGTCCATGGTCAATTGCACCTGACCTACTATATCATGATTGCCACTTCTATCATAGTTCTTTTTCTGATTTGGATGCTGAAAGAACCCAGTGTCAAGCTAGAAAAAGCTGATAGTGTGACTATGAGACAGATTATTTGGACTGTTAAGGAAGAGTTAGAGCGAAATCCCATGCTCTTCAACTGGATGATTTTATCTCAGATTGTCGGAACACTTATGTGCATGTTTTATTTTTACTATCAAAATCAGTTACCGGATTTAAGTAGCTGGCAAATTTCAGCAGTTATGCTACTTGGAAGTCTCTTGAATATCCTTGCAGTCTATCTAGCGAGTAAGATTGGAAAGAGATATGCTGCCTTGAAGCTTTTCCCTATCCTCGTGCTGCTGACTGGAGTCACCTATATGCTGTCCTACTTTGGAACACCTCTAATCTATATTTTGATTTATTTGATTAGTAATGCTCTATATGCTCTTTTTCAGCCGATTTTTGACAATGATTTGCAAGAGCGCCTCCCAAGTGAAGTAAGGGCAACCATGCTGAGTGTCTACTCTATGATGTTTAGCCTGAGTATGATTGTGTTCTTCCCACTGACAGGCTGGTTGATTGACCATTTAGGCTTTGTTGTAGCATTTCTTTATCTAGGATTCTTTTTAGTCATGATTAGCCTTCTACTGCCTATCTTTTTAGGAAAAATGGCTAAAAGAATAGATGATAAAATGATTCTATAAATTAAAAGAAATTCTAAAAACTTGAGTACCAAAGCTCAAGTTTTTTAATAGGTTGATTTTGGAGCTGTCTTTACTTTTCTTGCTCGGTTTTAAACAAGAAAAATCGGTTTATTTTGAAGGAAGAAATAAAGTGCGATTGTTCTTGCATTCACTTGTAATAAAGCCCAATAGATGGTAAAATAGACGAGTGAAAAAAAGACAAAATAAAGCAAAAAATAATCTACTGTGGCAGTATGGTCTAGGAATGACGATTTTATTTGTGGTTATCAGTGCTTCCTTTCTGTATCTGGTTTCTCTCGGCATGAAACCCTATCAAACAGCTAAAAGTGAAGGAGAAAAATTAGCTCAGCAGTATGCAGGATTAGAGCAAGCTGATCAGGTTGATTTTTACAATGGCTTGGAATCCTATTACAGCGTTCTTGGTCGTAATAAACAGCAAGAAGCGCTTGCTGTTCTGATTGGAAAAGATGACCATAAGATTTACGTTTATCAGCTAAATCAGGGTATTTCACAAGAAAAAGCAGAAGCTGTTTCTAAGGAAAAAGGAGCTGGCGAGATTGACAAGATTACCTTTGGCCGTTATCAAGAAAAGCCAATCTGGGAAGTCAAGTCAGGCTCTGATTTTTATCTAGTAGATTTTGAAACCGGAGCATTGGTCAATAAGGAGGGCTTATGAAACTATCCAACCGTGTTTTAGAAATGGAAGAAAGTGTTACTTTAGCTAGTGATGCGAGAGCAAAAAAATTAAAAGCTCAAGGTAAGGATGTCCTTTTCTTGACCTTAGGACAACCAGATTTTCACACTCCTGAAAATATTCAGGATGCAGCAGTTAAAGCTATTCGAGAAGGACAGGCTTCCTTCTATACAGTAGCTTCAGGTTTGCCTGAGTTAAAAGCAGCAGTCAATACCTATTTTGAGCGTTATTATGGTTATTCCGTAGCGGCCAACGAAGTCACATTTGCTACCGGTGCTAAGTTCTCACTCTATACTTTCTTTATGGCTGTGGTCAATCCAGGTGATGAAGTTATTATCCCAACCCCATATTGGGTCAGCTATGGAGATCAGGTCAAGATGGCAGAAGGTGTGCCAGTCTTTGTTCCTGCTAAGGAAGACAATCACTTTAAGGTGACCGTAGAGCAGTTGGAAGCAGCTCGCACAGACAAGACCAAGGTTTTGGTGTTGAATTCGCCATCCAATCCGACAGGAATGATTTACACCCGTGAGGAACTCTTGGCTATCGGAAATTGGGCTGTTGAACATGACATTCTCATTCTAGCAGATGATATTTATGGTTGTTTGGTCTATAACGGGAATGAGTTCGTACCAATCTCTAGTCTATCAGAAGTCATTCGCAAGCAAACCATTGTCATTAACGGTGTATCAAAAGCTTATGCCATGACAGGTTGGCGGGTAGGTTATGCAGTGGGTGATCCAGAAATCATTGCTGCTATGAGCAAATTGACAGGTCAAACAACTTCTAACCTAACTGCTGTTTCACAATATGCAACTATCGAAGCCCTAACTGGACCGCAAGATTCTGTGGAAGTTATGCGTCAAGCATTTGAAGAACGTCTCAATACCATCTATCCACTCTTGTGTGAAGTCCCTGGTTTTGAAGTTGTCAAACCACAAGGAGCTTTCTATCTCTTTCCAAATGTCAAAAAAGCTATGGAGATGAAAGGTTATAGCGATGTAACAGCATTTACAACGGCTATTCTTGAAGAAGTTGGTCTGGCCTTGATAACAGGAGCAGGATTTGGAGCGCCAGAAAATGTGCGCCTCAGCTATGCGACAGACCTAGATACGCTTAAAGAAGCAGTTAGTCGCTTGAAAGCATTTATGGGTAGTGAGAATGATTGATCATTTTGAAATTAAGGTAAAGGATTTACAAATTTCAGAAGGATTTTATAAGAGATTTCTCGCTCCTTTAGGATATGAATTGGCTTTTAGGACTAGTTCTCTAATCAGTTTTCTTGCCCCAAATAGCCCTCATCCTGGTGGTGATTTTTGGTTGGCTCAGGGGACACAAGATCCTATTCACTTTGCTTTCTTAGCAGAAAATAAGGAAGAGGTTCAGGCTTGTTATGAGGCTGGTTTGGAGGCAGGTGGGAGAGACAATGGAACTCCTGATTATCGCAGTGAGTATCCGATTTATTATGCTGCTTTTATGATTGACCCAGATGGGAACAATATAGAGGTAGTTTGCCATAAAGAATAAAAAAGAAAAGGAAAAATAATGACAAAACGTGTAACGATTATTGATGTAAAAGACTATGTTGGTCAGGAAGTGACGATTGGCGCTTGGGTTGCCAACAAATCAGGAAAAGGGAAAATTGCCTTCTTGCAATTGCGCGATGGAACAGCCTTCTTCCAAGGTGTTGCCTTTAAACCAAACTTTGTCGAAAAATTTGGTGAAGAAGTGGGACTTGAGAAGTTTGATGTTATCAAACGTTTGAGCCAAGAAACGTCTGTTTATGTGACAGGGATTGTCAAAGAAGACGAACGTTCTAAGTTTGGCTATGAGTTGGATATTACAGACATCGAAGTGATTGGTGAATCTCAAGACTACCCAATCACACCAAAAGAACACGGAACAGACTTCTTGATGGACAACCGTCACTTGTGGCTCCGCTCTCGTAAGCAAGTAGCAGTGATGCAAATCCGTAACGCGATCATCTATGCAACTTATGAGTTCTTTGACAAGAACGGCTTCATGAAGTTTGACAGCCCAATCCTTTCAGGAAATGCAGCAGAAGATTCAACAGAACTCTTTGAAACGGACTACTTCGGAACTCCAGCCTACTTGAGCCAATCAGGGCAGCTTTACCTAGAAGCAGGTGCTATGGCTCTTGGTCGTGTATTTGACTTTGGTCCAGTATTCCGTGCTGAAAAATCAAAAACACGTCGTCACTTGACTGAGTTCTGGATGATGGACGCAGAGTACTCATACTTGACACACGATGAGTCACTTGACTTGCAAGAAGCTTATGTAAAAGCTCTTCTTCAAGGTGTTCTTGACCGTGCGCCTCAAGCCTTGGAAACCTTGGAGCGTGATACAGAACTCTTGAAACGCTACATTTCAGAGCCATTTAAACGCATCACTTACGATCAAGCTATTGACCTCTTGCAAGAGCATGAAAATGATGAAGATGCTGACTACGAGCATTTGGAGCATGGTGATGACTTTGGTTCACCACACGAAACGTGGATTTCAAACCACTTTGGTGTGCCAACATTTGTCATGAACTATCCAGCAGCCATCAAGGCCTTCTACATGAAACCAGTTCCTGGAAATCCAGAGCGCGTGCTTTGTGCAGACTTGCTTGCTCCAGAAGGTTACGGAGAAATCATCGGTGGCTCTATGCGTGAGGAAGACTACGATGCATTAGTTGCTAAGATGGATGAACTTGGCATGGATCGTACAGAATATGAATTCTACCTTGACCTTCGTAAATACGGTACTGTACCACACGGAGGATTTGGTATCGGTATCGAACGTATGGTAACCTTCGCAGCAGGAACAAAACACATCCGTGAAGCCATTCCATTCCCACGTATGTTGCACCGTATTAAACCGTAAAAATAAAATAAAAAAAAGAGGATAGACAAAACTCCTTGAAATTATAAAAATGCATAGTATCAGGTATTTGAAAACTTTGATATTATGTGTTTTTTTAGAAGAGTCTGGGATAAAAGTCTAACCTTAGATATAAAAAGCGGCTCTTTGTCAACTGTAGTGGGTTGAAGAAAAGCTAAGCTCGAGAAAGGACAAAATTTGCCCTTTCTTTTTTGATGTTCAGAGCAATAAAAATCCGTTTTTTGAAGTTTTCAAAGTTTCGAAATC
>NZ_WIJO01000064.1:0-9769 GCF_009496205.1 Streptococcus mitis | reverse complement strand
GGATTTCGGAACTTTGAAAACTTCAAAAAACGGATTTTTATCGCTCTGAATATCAAAAAAGAAAGGACGAAATTTGTCCTTTCTAGATATTAGCTTTTCTTCAACCCACTACAGTTGACAAAGAGCCGATTATTACAGGAATTATTGTTTGGGTATTAAATCTAGTTTTTCTTTTGGATCTTAAGCGAGGGATATTAACCAGTTTTGGAACCTATCTCATGTATCTAACTGGTCATTTTTATGCCATTATTGGCTTTAGCACTATGAGTGGCGACCATAGTTTTCTTGGTTTAAAAATTTTCCTTCCTCTAATCTTTTCCATTATTATGAATATTGTTATGAGTTTGATGGTTGACTTAGACTCTGAAGAAATTTTATCAGAAAAGGCCTCCAAAAATTTCTATAATCTTGTATTTGGTCCTCCTATGATTTTATCTTTTATTTGTGTTTTTTTAGCGATAATTGGATATGAATATTTTTGGGGATGGGGAATGTCTTTATTCTTCATGATTTTTGGGCCTTATTTGTACCGAACATGGTTTTATATTATCTATGCCTACCAACATCGTCATGATATTGAGGAAACAAGACCAATCAAGCATATAAAAGTAAACCCAGATATGATTTCAAACAGAGAATTTGACAGAGATAGGTTTAAAAAGTAAAGTTTTAAAAGGCATGAGAGGATGGTTTAAATGATACTGGAACGAATTAAAAAAACATTTGAATTTCAAAGAAGTAGAATAAAGGGACCGGTTCCTCTTTGGGGGGTATTAAATGGGATTTTTATTTTGTATCCTATAGCCTTTTTTATGTTTATGGCAGGAGGATTAGAGGTGCTCAACAATCCCTCTTTGTATCAAACATTGCTTATTACAGGGATTGTTATTTGGGTTTTAAATCTAGTATTTTTACTAGATCTTAAGCGAGGGATTTTAACCAGTTTTGGAACCTATCTCATGTATCTGACTGGTCATATTTATATCATTATTGGTTTTAGTGCTATGAGTGGGGACCATAATTTTATTGGATTAAAGCTATCCCTCCCTCTTATCCAATCCATTATTGTAATAGTCGTCATGAGCTGCTTGGTCGATTTGGACTCTGAAGAAGTTATCTCGCAGAAAGCCAGCAAAGTTATGCTTAACTTTGTATTCGCTCCTCCGCTTATTATATCGTGTGTCTGTATATTTTTAGCGATGTTTGGATATGAATATTTTTGGGGGTGGGGTTTATCCTTGCTTTCGATGACCTTTGGACATTTGTTTTATGCTACATGGTTTATAATTATCTATGCCTACCAACACCGTCATGATGTTGAGGAAGAGACTTCAATCAAGCATATAAAAGTAAACCCAGATATGATTTCAAATAGAGAATTTGACAGAGATAGGTTTAGTAGAAAGGTAACTAAAGATGATTAAAGAAATACAACTACATATGAGCCATTTGATGACAGACCAGGTCCAGATTCAAGCGGACGAACTATTGGAGTTATTTGTTCATACAGAACTCCTTCCCTATACTGATGGTATTTATAAAGATGGCCCAACCATTTTTGAGATGACTCCAACTCAATTTAACGAAGAAAAGCAAGATGTGGGAGTCTATATTCCAGTTATATCTGAAGCAGAGCCAACAAGTCAACTGGATTATCAGGCATCTCTAGATATAGAAGGAATTAGCAAGCGGGTTCTATTTGATGGTAGCTTGGATGAAACAATTGAGGAGATGAAAGCTTATATTCGTGATCATGGTTGGGAGTTGCAAGATAAGTTATACCTAGTCTTGATACCTGTTTATGATGATTTGTTTGTGGATTTGATTATCCCAGTGGAGAAGTAAAATGGCAGAAATTACATATGGTATGAATCAATCCTTAATGATGAGTAATGTCTTGAGTGTGAACTATAATATTGTCGGTGATGAGATTGCAGTAGCCTTTCAAGATATGATTCAAACAGCTGTAGCGGCAGGATATACACCTAAAAGCAATCCCTTTTACTCATGCCCCCATATCGGAGAATTGGAAGATGGAACATACAACATCACAGTCTATCTTCCCGTTCATGAGGCTTATCTAGGAAAAGAAGAGATAATGGAGGGGACAGCCTATAACAGTTATTTTTTGGTTCCTCGAATGGCAGGAGTAAGAGTTACTGGAGAGGAAGCTGTTGACTTTGATAAGGCTATATACTTGCTAACCAAATTATTGCTTGATAATGACTTAGAAGAATCTACACCCGTATTTTATATTTCAAGCAAGATAAATGATGTTTTATATACAGATATCATGGTAGGGATTCGAGAAAAAAGGGATCGAGGATAATATACGGAGAGCTAACGCATTCGGATAAGAATAGGCAGAATTTGACAGATGAATCCGATGTTCTGATGTTTCCTTTTTAGCATCTAAGATAAACATGTTTGATTTTAATCAAAAACCAGGATGAAGATAAGCTTCATCCTGGTTTTTGTGTGCTTAAAAGTTAGTTGGACTCATCCTTCTTACTCTTAAGTAGAAAAGTTGCTGTTAGTACTAGACTCAATCCTGATAAGAATAGTAGTGGATTGGATGTTTCACCAGTAGCTGGAAGTTGTTCTTTAGGAGAATGATTTGCCGATTGAACAAGGTCTGGACTAGATGAAACTTGCTTAGAGCTGTTGGTCGATCATAGTTTAGCTGATAGTTGCTTTGTTCTGTCACAGGTAGTTCTTGTTTTTCGGTTTCCTTATTTTCATTAGGTTTTACAATAGCTTCAGTACTGGCTTGATTAGTTGTAGCAGAAGTAACATCAGCATTAGCGGGTTTACTTTCAGAAGAACTATTATTAGCTAGAACTGGTTTTGTATGATCAATTGGCACGTTTGGCTGTGTATGCTCAGTTGATTCACTTGCTTTTGTTATAGTGTCTGTCTTAACTGTAGTTTTCTCTAATGCAGGCTCGTTTTGCTGTACTTCAATAGTATCAGCAGAGACGGTATGACTAGCTAGAAAAACCGCTCCAAGCAAAACAGAGGCTGTGCCGACTGTTAGCTTTCGAATACTGTAGCGACAGGATTTCTCCCTCCAAATTTTTTCCATAGAAACTTCCTTTATTAATTGAAAGCGATTTCATTTTTTTTTTTTTTTTTAAAAGCGAACTTTCTTGTTTCTATATTGTGTTGTTACTCTAATTTTAAGAGCTAACGAGGTATTGTCAAGGGGATTTAAGGAGGATATATATTTGATATTGTTTTGTATTAAAAAAGTGGAGGAAACGAATGGTGAGAGAGTGTATTTTTTATATTCTTTCTAGTTTTGACTAGAACAATAAGCCAACTTTAATTACAGTCTCCCCATCCCTGAAAGCGTAAAACAAACTGGTCAGGGTGGCTATTTTGTGGTATAATGAAAGAGACTCAAAAAGAAACAGGAGAAAAATAATGGATTTACTATTAGCAATTGTATTGATTGTGCTAGCTTTTCTAGGAGGAGCTCTTGGAGGAATGTACTTGGTTCGTAAGCAAATTGAAAAAGAGTTCGCTGACAACCCACGTTTGAATGCTGAAGCGGTTCGTACTCTTTTGAGTGCAAATGGTCAAAAACCAAGCGAAGCTAAGGTACAACAAGTTTACCACCAAATCATCCGCCAACAAAAAGCAGCCCTTGCTAACAATAAAAAGAAAAAATGAATAAGGAAAAGTCTGGGATGAAAGTTCCAGACTTCTCACTATGTTGGCTATGGTTTAGGGATGAGATTTTTTCCTTGCATTCTATTGATATTTGATTATGATTAAGAGAGATAGTAGTTGTTGAAGCTGTCCTTCAGTTCTTAAAGACAAGTAATTATAATGAACTATCAATCAGAAAAAAGACTAGAAAGAAGACTGTATGGATAATCGACCAATTGGTTTTTTGGATTCGGGTGTCGGGGGTTTGACCGTTGTGCGGGAGCTCATGCGCCAGCTTCCCCATGAAGAAATCGTCTATATTGGAGATTCGGCGCGGGCGCCCTATGGTCCCCGTCCTGCTGAGCAAATTCGTGAATATACTTGGCAGCTGGTCAATTTTCTCTTGACCAAGGATGTCAAAATGATTGTCATTGCTTGTAACACTGCGACTGCGGTCGTCTGGGAAGAAATTAAGGCTCAACTAGACATTCCCGTCCTAGGTGTGATTTTGCCAGGAGCTTCGGCAGCCATCAAGTCCAGCCAAGGTGGGAAAATCGGAGTCATTGGAACGCCCATGACGGTACAATCAGACATCTATCGTCAGAAAATTAACGATCTGGATCCGGATTTACAGGTGGAGAGTTTGGCTTGTCCCAAGTTTGCCCCTTTGGTTGAGTCTGGCGCCCTGTCAACCAGTGTCACCAAGAAAGTGGTCTATGAAACCCTGCGTCCCTTGGTTGGAAAGGTGGATAGCCTGATTTTGGGCTGTACCCACTATCCACTCCTCAGACCTATTATTCAAAATGTCATGGGGCCCAAGGTTCAGCTCATCGATAGTGGGGCAGAGTGCGTACGAGACATCTCAGTCTTACTCAATTATTTTGAAATCAATCGTGGTCGCGATGCTGGACCACTTAATCACCGTTTTTACACAACAGCCAGCAGCCAAAGTTTTGCACAAATTGGTGAAGAATGGCTTGAAAAAGAGATTCATGTGGAGCATGTAGAATTATGACAAATAAAATTTATGAATACAAGGATGACCAGGACTGGTATGTCGGCTCATATAGTATTTTTGGTGGTGTCCGGACATTGACTGATGAAGACTTGGATTTTCCTCTATTTGAGTTTGCCCAAAGATTTCGAGATGAGGAACAAGGTTTTCCTATTTCTGTGATTGTTTTACGCTATGGTTCTCTCTACCGTTTATTGTCTTTTGTGGTAGATATCCTCAACCAAGAAATGGGACGAAATCTGGAAGTCATCCAACGTCAGGGAGCTTTTCTCTTGATTGAAAATGCGCAACTCCTGCATGTAGCATTGCCTAAAGAAGGGGTCAATGTTCATGATTTCTTTGAGACAAGCAAGGTCAGAGAAACCTTATTGATTGCGACTCGTAACGAGGGCAAGACCAAGGAATTCCGAGCTATCTTTGACAAGCTAGGCTACGATGTGGAAAATCTCAATGACTATCCTGACTTGCCTGAAGTAGCAGAAACAGGCATGACCTTCGAAGAAAATGCCCGTCTCAAGGCAGAAACCATTTCCCAATTAACGGGCAAGATGGTTTTGGCAGATGACTCAGGTCTCAAAGTCGATGTCCTTGGTGGCTTGCCAGGTGTCTGGTCAGCTCGTTTCGCAGGAGTGGGAGCTACTGACCGTGAAAACAATGCCAAACTCTTGCACGAATTGGCCATGGTCTTTGAACTCAAGGACCGCTCGGCTCAATTCCATACAACCCTAGTCGTAGCCAGTCCAAACAAGGAAAGCTTGGTTGTTGAAGCAGACTGGCCTGGCTACATTAACTTTGAACCTAAGGGTGAAAATGGCTTTGGCTATGACCCTCTCTTCCTTGTAGGAGAGACAGGCAAGTCCTCAGCTGAATTAACCCTTGAAGAAAAAAATAGCCAATCTCACCGTGCCTTAGCCGTTAAGAAACTTTTGGAGGTATTTCCATCATGGCAAAGCAAACCATCATTGTAATGAGCGATTCTCATGGCGATAGCTTGATTGTGGAAGAAATCCGTGATCGCTATGTGGGCAAAGTTGACGCCGTTTTTCATAACGGAGATTCTGAATTGCGTCCCGATTCTCCACTTTGGGAGGGAATCCGTGTTGTTAAAGGGAATATGGACTTCTATGCAGGCTACCCAGAACGTTTGGTGACTGAGCTTGGTTCGACCAAGATTATCCAAACTCATGGTCACCTATTTGACATCAATTTCAACTTTCAAAAGTTGGACTACTGGGCTCAGGAAGAAGAGGCCGATATCTGTCTTTATGGTCACTTACATGTGCCAAGTGCTTGGATGGAAGGCAAGACCCTCTTTCTAAATCCTGGTTCCATCAGTCAACCACGTGGGACCATCAGAGAATGTCTCTATGCTCGTGTGGAGATTGATGACAGTTACTTCAAAGTGGACTTTTTGACACGAGACCACGAGGTGTATCCAGGCTTGTCTAAGGAGTTTAGCCGATGATTGCCAAGGAGTTTGAGACTTTCTTGCTAGACCAAGAGGAAACTTTTTTGACTCCTGCTGAAAATCTAGCTGTGTTGATTGATACCCATAATGCGGATCATGCGACCCTCTTGCTCAGTCAGATGACCTATACCCGTGTTCCCGTTGTGACAGATGAAAAGCAGTTTGTTGGGACTATTGGGCTCAGAGATATTATGGCTTATCAGATGGAGCATGACTTGAGCCCAGAAATCATGGCGGATACGGATATCGTTCATATGACGAAAAGGGACGTAGCGGTTGTTTCGCCTGATTTTACTATTACGGAGGTCTTGCACAAGCTGGTAGATGAGTCTTTCTTACCGGTTGTGGACGCAGAGGGGATTTTCCAAGGGATTATTACGCGCAAATCTATCCTCAAGGCAGTCAATGCCCTCTTGCATGACTTTAGTAAGGAATATGAGATTCGATGCAAATGAGAGACAGGATTTCATCCTTTTTAGAGGAAAAGCAGGGGCTGTCAGCCAATTCCAAGCAGTCCTATAAGTATGATTTGGAGCAATTTTTAGACATTGTAGGTGAGCGGATCTCTGAGACCAGTCTCAAGATTTACCAAGCCCAACTAGCCAATCTAAAAATCAGCGCCCAGAAGCGAAAGATTTCGGCCTGTAACCAATTTCTCTACTTTCTCTATCAAAAAGGAGAAGTGGATAGCTTTTACCACTTGGAATTAGCCAAACAAGCTGAAAAGAAAACCGAAAAACCAGAAATTTTAGATCTAGACTCTTTTTGGCAGGAAAGCGACGTTCCAGAGGGGCGTTTACTAGCTCTACTTATCTTGGAAATGGGGCTCTTGCCAAGTGAGATTTTAGCCCTTAAGGTTGCGGACGTTAATCTGGACTTTCAGGTGTTGCGAATCAAGAAGGCTTCCCAACAGAGGATTGTCACCATTCCCACGACCTTGCTTTCAGAATTGGAACCCTTGATGGGGCAGACCTATCTCTTTGAAAGGGGAGGGAAAGCTTATTCCCGTCAGTGGGCCTTTCGTCAGTTAGAAGCTTTTGTCAAGGAGAAAGGTTTTCCAGCCTTATCAGCCCAAGCCTTGCGGGAACAGTTCATTCTACGACAAATTGAAAACAAGGTCGATTTGTACGAAATTGCAAAAAAATTAGGATTAAAAACAGTCCTGACCTTAGAAAAATATAGATAATGGATATTAAATTAAAAGATTTTGAAGGGCCCCTGGACTTGCTCTTGCACCTGGTTTCTAAGTACCAGATGGATATCTACGATGTGCCTATTACAGAAGTCATCGAACAGTATCTAGCTTATGTCTCAACCCTGCAGGCCATGCGTCTGGAAGTGACGGGTGAGTACATGGTTATGGCCAGTCAGCTCATGCTGATCAAGAGCCGCAAGCTCTTGCCAAAGGTGGCAGAAGTGACAGACTTGGAGGATGATCTAGAGCAGGATCTTCTTTCCCAAATCGAAGAATACCGCAAGTTCAAGCTCTTGGGTGAGAATTTGGAAGCCAAGCACCAAGAACGGGCCCAGCACTATTCCAAAGCGCCGACAGAGTTGATTTACGAAGATGCGGAGCTTGTGCATGACAAGACGACCATTGACCTCTTTTTGGCTTTTTCAAATATCCTAGCCAAGAAAAAAGAGGAGTTTGCACAGAATCACACGACTATCTTGCGGGATGAGTATAAGATTGAGGACATGATGGTTATCGTGAAAGAGTCCTTGACTGGACGAGATCAATTGCGCTTGCAGGATTTGTTTAAGGAAGCCCAGAATGTGCAAGAGGTCATTACCCTCTTTTTGGCAACCCTAGAGTTAATCAAAACCCAGGAGCTGATTCTTGTGCAAGAGGAAAGTTTCGGAGATATCTATCTCATGGAAAAGAAGGAAGAAAGTCAAGTGGCCCAAAGCTAGACTTGATAGAGAGGAAAGATGAGTACTGTAGCAAAAATAGAAGCGCTCTTGTTTATAGCGGGTGAAGATGGGATTAGAGTCCGCCAGTTAGCTGAACTCCTCTCTCTGCCACCGACAGGTATCCAACAGAGTTTAGAAAAATTAGCCCAGAAGTATGAAAAGGACCCAGATTCCAGTTTGGCTCTGATTGAGACTGGTGGGGCTTATAGATTGGTGACCAAGCCTCAATTTGCAGAGATTTTGAAGGAATACTCTAAGGCACCTATCAACCAGAGTTTATCTCGGGCTGCCCTTGAGACCTTGTCCATCATTGCCTATAAGCAGCCGATTACGCGGATAGAAATTGATGCCATCCGTGGGGTCAACTCGAGTGGAACCTTGGCAAAGTTGCAGGCTTTTGACCTAATCAAAGAAGACGGGAAAAAAGAAGTGTTGGGGCGCCCCAACCTCTATGTGACAACGGATTATTTCCTAGATTACATGGGAATAAACCATTTGGAAGAATTACCAGTGATTGATGAGCTTGAGATTCAAGCCCAAGAAAGCCAATTATTTGGTGAAAGGATAGAAGAAGATGAGAATCAATAAGTATATTGCCCACGCAGGTGTGGCCAGTAGGAGAAAAGCAGAAGAGCTGATCAAGCAAGGTTTGGTGACGGTTAACGGCCAAGTGGTACGTGAACTAGCAACCACCATCAAGTCAGGCGACAAGGTCGAAGTTGAAGGTCAACCTATCTACAACGAAGAAAAGGTCTATTATCTGCTTAACAAACCACGCGGTGTCATTTCCAGTGTGACAGATGACAAGGGCCGCAAGACGGTTGTCGACCTCTTGCCCAACGTGAAGGAGCGCATCTACCCTGTAGGTCGTTTGGACTGGGATACATCAGGAGTCTTGATTTTGACCAATGATGGTGACTTTACAGACGAGATGATTCACCCGCGTAATGAGATTGACAAGGTTTATGTTGCGCGTGTTAAAGGTGTGGCCAACAAAGAAAACCTCCGCCCTTTGACGCGTGGTCTTGAGATTGATGGCAAGAAAACCAAGCCTGCTGTCTATGAGATTCTCAAAGTGGATCCAGTCAAAAACCGCTCTGTGGTGCAGTTGACTATCCATGAAGGGCGTAACCACCAGGTTAAAAAGATGTTTGAAGCTGTCGGTCTTCAAGTGGACAAGTTGTCACGGACCCGTTTTGGACATCTAGACTTGACAGGACTCCGTCCAGGAGAATCCCGTCGTCTTAATAAAAAAGAAATCAGTCAACTACATACCATGGCTGTAACCAAGAAATAATGAAACGAATTTTAATAGCGCCTGTGCGCTTTTACCAACGGTTTATCTCACCAGCCTTTCCACCCTCTTGTCGCTTTGAGCCTACCTGTTCAAACTATATGATTCAGGCTATTGAAAAACATGGCTTCAAGGGTGTCTTGATGGGCTTGGCTCGGATTTTACGTTGTCATCCCTGGTCGAAAACAGGCAAGGACCCCGTCCCGGACCACTTTTCTCTCAAACGAAATCAAGAAGGGAAATGAGGCCGGATAAACAGATTTCAAAATGATAAAAACGCATCCTATCAGGTTTGAGTGAACTGCCCCCCAAAAGTTAGACAGAAAAAATCTAACTTTTGGGGTGTTTTTATCATGAAATTAACTTATGATGATAAAGTTCAGATCTATGAACTTAGAAAACAAGGATATAGCTTAGAGAAGCT
>NZ_WIJO01000063.1:0-10120 GCF_009496205.1 Streptococcus mitis | reverse complement strand
ATTGTAGACTATATTGATTACTACAACAATAAACGAATTAAGGTAAAACTAAAAGGACTTAGCCCTGTACAATACAGAACTAAATCCTTCGGATAAATTAATTGTCTAACTTTTTGGGGTCAGTACAAAACGTGCCACAGATTGGTTAATTGCAGAAGGAGGATTTTCAAAAGAAAAGAGAATACTAGAGGTTGCGTGTAATAGGGGAACTACAGCAATTGAGTTGGCACAGCGTTTTGGTTGTAAGATAACTGCTGTTGATATGGATGCTCAAGCTTTAGAAGTGGCTAAAAAATCTGCTGAAACGGCAGGTGTTGGGCATCTAATCAGATTTGAAAGAGCAAATGCAATGAAACTTCCTTATGAAGATGCTAGTTTTGATATTGTTATAAATGAAGCTATGCTGACTATGCAAGCCGATCAAGCTAAGAAAAAATGTGTAATGGAATATCTAAGGGTTTTAAAACCTGAAGGTCTTCTCTTGACACATGATGTGCTTCTTAAGGAAGCTAAAGAGTCTGTCAGACAGGAACTGTCACAAGCAATTCATGTAAATGTAGGTCCTTTAACTCAAGATGGTTGGGAACAGGTGATGATAGAATCAGGTTATTGTGATGTGAAAGTATTGACTGGTGAAATGACATTAATGAAATTATCAGGTATGATTTATGACGAAGGTTGGCTAGGAACTTTGAAAATTTGCGTAAATGCTTGTAAAAAGGAGAATAGAAAGCAGTTTTTAACTATGTATAAAATGTTTGATAAGAATAAAAAGAACTTGGGATTTATTGCGATGGCTAGTTATAAATCGTCAAATCGTTAGATAATCATTGAAGTTAACTTTTCCTTTTTTCTTTCTTAAAAAATATGCTATAATAGAGAGTAAAAACTTTGAAAGAAAGAAAAAGATGAATTTAAAAGATTACATTGCAACAATTGAAAATTATCCAAAGGAAGGGATTACCTTCCGTGATATCAGTCCTTTGATGGCTGATGGGAATGCTTATAGCTACGCTGTTCGTGAAATTGTTCAGTATGCTACTGACAAGAAAATCGACATGATCGTAGGGCCTGAAGCTCGTGGTTTTATCGTGGGCTGTCCAGTTGCCTTTGAGTTAGGAATTGGTTTTGCACCTGTTCGTAAACCAGGTAAATTACCACGCGAAGTCATTTCTGCTGACTACGAAAAAGAATACGGGGTTGATACCTTGACTATGCATGCGGATGCCATTAAGCCAGGTCAACGTGTTCTTATTGTAGATGATCTCTTGGCAACAGGTGGAACTGTTAAGGCAACTATCGAAATGATTGAAAAACTTGGTGGTGTTGTAGCAGGCTGTGCCTTTCTTGTTGAATTGGATGAATTGAACGGCCGTGAAAAAATCGGTGACTACGATTACAAGGTTCTTATGCATTATTAATCAAAAACAGTCCCTAGGGCTGTTTTCTCTACATTAGGATATAAAAGTAGACTATAGCTAGTTAGAGAAAAAGTATAATTGAAAACTATATCTTCTTGCAGTATAATAAAGGGACTAGATGTTTGAGATTTAGTTTCATACTCAATGAAAATCAAAGAGCAAACTAGGAAACTAGCCGCAGGCTGCTCAAAGTACAGCTTTGAGGTTGCAGATAAAACTGACGAAGTCAGCTCAAAACACTGTTTTGAGGTTGCAGATAGAACTGACGAAGTCAGTAACATATATCTACGGCAAGGCAACGTTGACACGGTTTGAAGAGATTTTCGAAGAGTTTCAAACATATGCAATTATTCCTGAAAGAGTACAGTTAGGAGAGGGTTATGCCGATTCGAATTGATAAAAAATTACCAGCTGTTGAGATTTTACGGACAGAGAACATCTTTGTCATGGATGATCAACGTGCGGCCCACCAAGATATCCGTCCCTTGAAGATTTTAATCTTAAATCTCATGCCACAGAAAATGGTCACAGAAACCCAGTTGTTGCGCCATTTGGCGAATACACCCCTGCAACTGGATATTGATTTTCTCTATATGGAAAGCCACCGTTCTAAAACAACTCGTTCAGAGCACATGGAGACCTTTTATAAAACTTTTCCTGAAGTTAAGGACGAGTATTTTGATGGGATGATTATCACGGGTGCTCCAGTTGAGCATTTACCATTTGAGGAAGTGGACTATTGGGAGGAATTTAGCCAGGTGCTTGAGTGGTCTAAGACTCATGTCTATTCGACCCTTCATATCTGTTGGGGTGCTCAGGCGGGACTCTATCTGCGTTATGGGGTTGAAAAATACCAGATGGACAATAAGTTATCAGGTATTTATCCTCAGGATACTCTAAAAGAGGGTCACCTTCTCTTTAGAGGTTTTGATGATAGCTATGTATCCCCTCATTCTCGGCACACGGAGATTTCTAAGGAAGAGGTCTTAAACAAAACCAATCTCGAGATTTTATCAGAAGGACCTCAGGTTGGGATTTCGATTTTGGCCAGTCGTGATTTACGAGAAATTTATAGTTTTGGGCATTTGGAATATGACCGTGATACCTTGGCAAAAGAGTATTTTAGGGATCGTGACGCAGGTTTAGACCCACATATTCCAGAAAATTACTTTAAGGATGACGATGTTAATCAGACACCTTGTCTTTGTTGGTCTTCATCAGCAGCCCTCTTTTTCAGTAACTGGGTAAACTATGCAGTCTATCAGGAAACCCCTTTTGACTGGAGAAAAATAGAAGATGATGCATCTGCTTTTGGGTATTTATAAGAGGAATTATGACATATTTAGACGCTTTTAAATCAGGGAACTTGGTTTTACCGAGTGCCCTGCTCTTGCATTTTAAGGAACTCTTTCCTTCTAGCGACGATTTTCTGGTCTGGCAATTTTTCTATTTGCAAAATACGACAGGTTTGGATGAAATGTCGCCAAGCCAGATTGCTGAAAGGATTGGCAAGGAAATTTCGGATGTCAATCAGGCTATTTCCAATCTGACGGAGAGGGGACTACTTCAGTATCGAACGATCGAATTGAATGGTGAAATAGAATTGCTTTTTGATGCCAGTTTGGCTTTGGAACGTTTGGATAATTTGCTTGGAGCTGCTCATTCAAGTTCAGACCAGTTGACACCTCAAAACCAGCTCAAAGATTTGGTGGAAACCTTCCAGCAGGAATTAGGGCGCTTGTTGACTCCTTTTGAGATTGAGGATTTGACCAAGACACTAAAGGAAGATGGGACCAGTGCTGACTTGATTAAGGAAGCTCTTCGTGAAGCTGTTTTGAATGGAAAATCAAACTGGAAGTACATTCAGGCGATTTTGAGAAATTGGCGCCATGAAGGTATCAAAAGTGTGGCTCAAATAGAGGCCAAACGGGCAGAGAGAGAAGCAAGCAATCCTCAGTTGACACAGGTATCGGCAGATTTCCGAAATGCCATGGATCTCTGGAAGGATTAATCCATGTAAGCAGGCTTGAAATCCGAGTAAGATTTGCAAGCTGTGTCTAATTGTGATAAAATAAATAGAAAATAAATTGAAAAAAGAGGTATGTGAAATGTCACGTAAACCATTTATCGCTGGTAACTGGAAAATGAACAAAAATCCAGAAGAAGCTAAAGCATTCGTTGAAGCAGTTGCATCAAAACTTCCTTCATCAGATCTTGTTGAAGCAGGTATCGCAGCTCCAGCTCTTGATTTGACAACGGTTCTTGCAGCTGCAAAAGGTTCAAACCTTAAAGTTGCTGCTCAAAACTGCTACTTTGAAAATGCAGGTGCTTTCACTGGTGAAACAAGCCCACAAGTTTTGAAAGAAATCGGTACTGACTACGTTGTTATCGGTCACTCAGAACGCCGTGACTACTTCCATGAAACTGACGAAGATATCAACAAAAAAGCAAAAGCAATCTTTGCAAACGGTATGCTTCCAATCATCTGTTGTGGTGAGTCACTTGAAACTTACGAAGCTGGTAAAGCTGCTGAATTCGTAGGTGCTCAAGTATCTGCTGCATTGGCTGGATTGACTGCTGAACAAGTTGCTGCATCAGTTATCGCTTATGAGCCAATCTGGGCTATCGGTACTGGTAAATCAGCTTCACAAGACGATGCACAAAAAATGTGTAAAGTTGTTCGTGACGTTGTAGCTGCTGACTTCGGTCAAGAAGTTGCAGACAAAGTTCGTGTTCAATACGGTGGTTCTGTTAAACCTGAAAACGTTGCTTCATACATGTCTTGCCCAGACGTTGACGGTGCCCTTGTAGGTGGTGCGTCACTTGAAGCAGAAAGCTTCTTGGCTTTGCTTGACTTTGTAAAATAATCGACTCTTTATCAACATTATTGGGTTGAAGACAGGCTAAAATCGAGAAAGGACAAATATCGTCCTTTCTTTTTTGCTACTAAAGTGGCTAATGTAGATCACTTTATCCTAACTCTTCCTGGTGGTTACAATATGGAGATGAATCAAGAGTCAAGCAATATTTCCCTCGGGCGCAAACAACTGTTGAGCATCGCGCGTGCTCTCCTAGCCAATCCTAAAATTCTCATTCTGGATGAAGCGACTTCCTCTGTTCATACCCATTTGGAACTCTTGATTCAAAAAGTCATGAAAGGGTTGATGAAGGGAAGAACCAGATTTGTCATTGCACACCGCCTTTCGACCATTCAAGAAGCAAATAATATTATCGTTCCTAAGGATGGACAGATTATTGAGCAGGGAAATTACGAAAGCTCACTCCAAGCAAAAGGCTTTTATTATGAACTTTACCAAAGCCAATTTTCAAGTAAATCTGATAAAGTAAGCTAATCAAAACTGCTTAGACTTTTCTTAAATTATCAGTCTATTGCAACTTTTCTCATGTGAGTCATTTGGCTTGCTATTGGTTTTACTTAGTAGTATACTAAGGTAGTAATCATTAAGAAGTGGTTACAAAAAATAATAAACGAGGTAAAATAAAATGGTAGAATTGAAAAAAGAAGCAGTAAAAGACGTAACATCATTGACAAAAGTAGCGCCAGTAGCATTGGCAAAAACAAAGGAAGTATTGAACCAAGCTGTTGCTGATTTGTACGTAGCTCACGTTGCTTTGCACCAAGTACACTGGTATATGCGCGGTCGTGGTTTTCTTGTGTGGCATCCAAAAATGGATGAATACATGGACAGCCTTGATGGCTATCTTGACGAAATCAGCGAACGTTTGATTACACTTGGTGGCAGCCCATTCTCTACTTTGACAGAATTCCTTCAACATAGTGAAATCGAAGAAGAAGCTGGTGAATACCGTAATGTTGAAGAAAGCTTGGAACGTGTCCTAGATGTTTATCGTTATCTCATCACTCTGTTCCAAAAAGCTTTGGATGTTACTGATGAAGAAGGTGATGATGTGACAAACGATATCTTTGTTGGTGCTAAAGCTGAACTTGAGAAAACGGTTTGGATGCTTGCGGCAGAACTTGGACAAGCTCCCGGTTTGTAAGATAAATGCACCCCTTTCTATCATGAGTTTCTGTATTACTACTCATGATAAACTATCTTTTAAAAATCATGTAGCAGAAAAAGTTACATGATTTTTTCTTTACTCCTCCGGCGACTCATTTGTCAAAATGCTGATTTTAGGGTATAATAGTTGCTGTTCGAGAAATTTTGATTTTCAAAGAATAGTGAATGATGATAAGGAGAAACCATGAACAACCTACCAAATTGCCCAAAATGTAACTCAGAGTATGTCTACGAAGACGGTGCCCTACTGGTTTGCCCAGAGTGTGCTTATGAGTGGAATCCTGCTGAAGTTGCAGATGTAGAAGAGGGCCTTGTTGCTATCGATGCCAACGGAAATAAATTGGCTGACGGTGATACAGTCACTCTCATCAAGGACTTGAAAGTAAAAGGTGCGCCAAAAGATTTGAAACAAGGGACGCGCGTGAAAAATATCCGCATCGTAGAGGGCGACCACAATATCGATTGTAAAATTGATGGTTTTGGTGCCATGAAACTCAAATCAGAGTTTGTGAAGAAAATTTAAGCATGTCAAAACACTACAAACTTATATTTTATAGCCGTATCTTCTTGTTTCTAGCGGCTTTTACGGGAGTTTATCTTGAAATCGCCAAGCATGGTGGCTTTGGGATGTTGCTCTATTATACGGTTCTGTCCAACCTTTTAGTCGCGATTTTTACGCTCTATCTCCTAAAGATTATGAGCCGTTTAGGTGAAAACTGGCAAAGGTCAAGCCTCTTGCGCTTAAAAGGTGGGGTCACCATGAGTATCATGATTACCTGTGTGATTTACCATTTCCTCTTAGCGCCTATTGCGACTAATTTCTATACTCTAGAAAATTTCCTTTGCCACTATATCGTTCCCCTCTGGTTTTTAGCTGATACCCTCTTTTTTGACAAACAGGGTCAATATAAAATCTGGGATCCAGTTGTGTGGACGATTTTACCCTTGCTGTATATGATTTTTGCTCTTTTTAATGGCTTGGTACTGAAACTTGATGTTCCTAATTCTAAGGTCAGTCCCTTCCCTTACTTCTTTTTGAATGTGAACAAGGGTTGGGATATCGTGTTCAAGTGGTGTCTGATTATCTTCGTTGCCTATATGGTGACAGGATTTATCTTCTACTTTATCAAGCAAATCAAGAGAAAATCATCCTAAGACACAAGGGATTCATTTTCGAGTTTAAGAAGGAGTCTGTACACTAAAGAGGCTTCTTCTTTTCTTGCTTGTTTGATAACTATCAAAAGAGACAGAAGATTAAGAGAAAATATAGAAAGAGATTTCATGAAACAATTTTTAGAACGGGCCAGTATTTTGGCTCTCTCCCTCGTTTTGATTACATCCTTTTCCATCTCGAGTGCCCTGCCAGCTATGTTTGACTTTTATCAAGGCTATCCTAAGGAACAAATTGAGCTCTTGGCGAGCTTGCCTTCCTTTGGAATCATGATTATGTTACTGCTAAATGGTTTCTTAGAAAAAATATTTCCTGAGCGATTACAGATTAGTTTGGGATTGCTGATTTTATCACTGAGTGGAACGGCTCCCTTCTGGTATCAAGCATATCCCTTTGTCTTTGGAACAAGGATTCTTTTTGGTTTGGGTGTTGGGATGATCAATGCCAAGGCCATTTCCATTATCAGTGAACGTTATCAAGGGAAAACGAGAATACAGATGCTAGGGTTACGCGGTTCTGCAGAGGTCGTTGGGGCTTCTCTCATTACCTTGGCAGTCGGCCAATTGTTGGCCTTCGGTTGGACAGCTACCTTCCTAGCCTATAGTGCTGGATTTTTGGTACTGACCCTTTATCTGCTCTTTGTACCTTATGGAAAAGAAAAGAAAGAAGTCAAGAAAAAAGCGAAGGAAGTAAGTCGCTTAACTCGAGAAATGAAAGGCTTGATTTTTATCCTAGCTATCGAAGCGGCAGTTGTAGTTTGTACCAATACAGCTATTACCATCCGTATTCCAAGTTTGATGGTGGAAAGAGGACTGGGAGATGCCCAGTTATCTAGTTTTGTTCTTAGTGTCATGCAGTTAATCGGGATTGTGGCTGGTGTTAGTTTTTCTTTCCTGATTTCTATCTTTAAAGAGAAACTGCTCCTCTGGTCTGGTATTACCTTTGGCTTAGGGCAAATTGTGATTGCCTTGTCTCCATCCTTGTGGGTGGTAGTGGCAGGGAGTATTCTGGCTGGTTTTGCCTACAGTGTAGCCTTGACGACGGTCTTTCAACTTGTCTCTGAACGAATTCCAGCTAAACTCCTCAATCAAGCAACCTCATTTGCAGTTTTAGGCTGTAGTTTCGGAGCCTTTACGACTCCATTCGTTCTAGGTGCAATTGGCTTATTAACTCACAATGGGATGTTGGTCTTTGCTATCTTAGGATCTTGGTTAATTGTAACCTCTATCTTTGTCATGTACCTACTTCAAAAGAGAGCTTAGGATTGGTTTCCTAAGTTTTTCTTTTTTGGATTTTTGTACCCAGACACTATTTGATTTAGGGCCTTGTTTACAGACTAATTTCTTGATAAAATAGGAGTTATGACAAGATATAAAGCAACTATTTCCTATGATGGTTACGTCTTTGCTGGTTTTCAGCGCCAGCCTCATGCGCGTAGCGTTCAGGAAGAAATTGAAAAAACCTTGACCAGGTTAAATAAAGGGCAAGCCATTACTGTTCACGGTGCTGGTAGGACAGATAGTGGGGTTCATGCCCTGGGACAGGTTATTCATTTTGATCTACCTTATCAGATGGATGAGGAGAAGCTCCGTTTTGCTTTGGACACCCAGTCTCCTGAAGATATTGATGTGATTTCGATTGAGCTTGTGGCGGATGATTTTCATTGCCGTTATGCAAAACATAGCAAGACCTATGAGTTTATCGTGGATAGGGGACGTCCCAAAAATCCTATGCGCCGTCACTATGCCACTCACTTTCCCTACCCACTCGATGTGGAACGCATGCAGATTGCAATCAAAAAGCTAGAAGGAACCCATGATTTCACCGGCTTTACAGCATCTGGGACTAGTGTAGAGGATAAGGTTCGCACCATTACAGAAGCTAGTTTAACAGTTGATGAGACAGGTCAGTTTTTGACCTTTACCTTTTCAGGAAATGGTTTCTTGTATAAGCAGATTCGCAATATGGTGGGGACACTGCTCAAAATTGGAAACAACCGTATGCCAGTAGAGCAGATTGACCTCATCTTGGAGAAAAAGGACAGGCAGCTTGCAGGTCCCACTGCAGCACCAAATGGTTTGTATTTAAAGGAGATTCGTTATGAAGAATAATCGTATTTTAGCACTTTCAGGAAATGATATTTTTAGTGGTGGGGGCCTGTCAGCTGATTTGGCTACCTATACCTTGAACGGCTTGCATGGGTTTGTAGCAGTGACTTGCTTGACAGCCTTGACAGAAAAAGGATTTGAGGTCTTTCCAACTGACGATACCATTTTTCAACATGAATTAGATAGCTTGCGTGATGTAGAGTTTGGGGGAATTAAGATTGGTCTTCTTCCTACTGTTAGTGTGGCTGAAAAGGTATTGGACTTTATCAAGAAACGCCCAGGAGTGCCTGTGGTTCTGGATCCTGTCTTGGTCTGCAAGGAAACGCACGACGTAGCAGTTAGTGAACTCTGCCAAGAGTTGATTCGTTTTTTCCCTCATGTCAGTGTGATTACGCCTAATCTTCCTGAAGCAGAATTACTAGCTGGTCAGGAAATTAAAACCTTGGAAGATATGAAGGCTGCAGCGCAGAAATTGCATGACTTAGGAGCGTCAGCAGTCATTATCAAGGGAGGCAATCGCCTTAGTCAGGACAAGGCTGTAGATGTCTTTTATGATGGACAAAACTTTACAGTCCTAGAAAATCCTGTCATCCAAGGGCAAAATGCTGGTGCAGGTTGTACCTTTGCCTCCAGCATTGCCAGTCATCTAGTCAAAGGTGATGAACTTTTACCGGCAGTAGAAAGCTCTAAGGCTTTCGTTTACCGTGCCATTGCACAAGCAGATCAGTATGGAGTAAGACAATATGAAGCAAACAAAAACAACTAAAATTGCCCTTGTATCCCTATTAACCGCCCTCTCTGTGGTTCTAGGTTATTTCTTAAAAATTCCAACACCGACAGGCATTCTAACTCTTTTAGATGCGGGTGTCTTCTTTACGGCCTTCTACTTTGGTAGTCGTGAAGGGGCTGTAGTAGGAGGACTAGCAGGTTTCTTGATTGACCTCTTATCAGGATATCCTCAGTGGATGTTCTTTAGCTTGGTTAACCATGGCTTGCAGGGATTTTTCGCAGGATTTAAAGGAAAAACTCAGTGGTTAGGCCTTATCTTAGCAACGATTGCCATGGTAGGGGGTTACGCCTTGGGTTCTACATTGATGAATGGCTGGGCTGCAGCCCTACCAGAAATTTTACCAAATTTTATGCAAAATATGGTAGGGATGATTGTAGGATTTATCCTTAGTCAAAGTATCAAGAAGATTAAGTAAAGAGGCTGAGTCAAAAGTCTTTTAAATAAGAAAAACGCATAATATGAACTGCACCCCAAAAGTTAGACAGAAAAAATCTAACTTTTGGGGTGTTTTTATTATGAAATTAACTTATGATGATAAAGTTCAGATCTATGAACTTAGAAAACAAGGATATAGCTTAGAGAAG
>NZ_WIJO01000062.1:0-10302 GCF_009496205.1 Streptococcus mitis | reverse complement strand
TGAAAAATCTGACGAAATAGTTTATCGTACAGATATGGTATTTGTGTTGCCGATGGTAAATAAAACAAGTGTTGATTTACTAAATAGAGAGTTTCAGTTACGACTATCTAAACCTGTTCTTAGGCAGATATATGATTTTTCAGGATATTATGGAATAGGGGGCGGCAAAGATTTCGAAACGATGCTGAGAATCATTTCTGATAGAGCCTCAGAAAACTCAATTTTAGATTCTTTATCCCTTAATTTTACACTAGATACAAAATCTCCGTATGTGCGTTTACCTAACTTACCTTCGCAAGACATAACAGTTTGGTATTCCCATATGTTTAAAAATACAATGAAGAATGCCAATTTATCAGAAATTGAAAAATTTAATAATAATCTCCATAAAATATCTGAGAAGTTAAAGTTATCATTAGATGATGAGTTTATTGATATACTTGTCAAATATGGGAAGCATATAAAATTCATTACAGATGCACCAATTGAATGGGTTAAATATAAAGATACTCCTCTGGGCTTAATAAAATCAATCAGCAGATTGCCAATTATTCCTGGTAATACGCTAGTAAACTCAGCAAAGCATAATTTACTAACAAAAATTCCAAAAGCTACTGTATCATTTTTAATTATTAATGCACTTAACCCTAATGACACATTATATAAAAATGGAAAAAAATTGGGAGAGCTACTAAAAGAGTATTTTCCTAAGCATTGTGTTAATTACTATGAAGTTAAAAATAAAACTGATTTTATTCGTACGATGAATGAAAACCCTTCAACTTTTTTTATTTACTATGGACATGGTAGTATGCCTGAAGTGAGTAGAAATCAAACAGATCAGATTGGTAAACTTCATATTGGCGATGATGAAATTGATATGATTGAGTTAGAAAATAATATAAAAGTTGTACCTGCTGTCACAATATTGGGAGCATGTCAGACTCAGGTATTGGATGCTCACTATTTAAATATTGGAAATATGTTTCTCGGGTTAGGAAGTCAATCAGTATTGGCAACATATTTCCCAGTTGATGGTTTCTATACATTTAGTTTAATAGAGTCTATTTTTAGACATTTAAAAAATTTTTTAAGCAATCAAGCGCCAGAGTATATAAAGAACTGGTCTGATATTATTTTACAAGCT
Organism: Streptococcus mitis; assembly: GCF_009496205.1. Classification (GTDB taxonomy): domain Bacteria; phylum Bacillota; class Bacilli; order Lactobacillales; family Streptococcaceae; genus Streptococcus; species Streptococcus mitis_BN. Next base: position 9,155 of record NZ_WIJO01000062.1, on the reverse strand, counting down.
CGACGAACTCATTATATCATTGAACCAATTAATACAATTATTGAATATTTAGATAAAAAGGGAGATAAAACTAGAGTAGACTCAGAAAGTTTGTCACAATATGTTATGAAATATTGTATAGAATCAAGCTGTAATGCTAACAACTCATATAGTTCTGTCATGGAGAAAAGTGTCATATATAGAGATGAAGCTTATAAAGAATATTTTAAAAACTATCCAGAATCGACTAGAATGTTAATTGATTATATTTTTAAACATAACTATGTCTTTACAGAGAGTATACTATTTACATCTCTTGGTTCTCCAGAAAAAATCAAATTTGTATAGAGCCGTTTTATTGAGAGCATTCAGCTCTCTTTTTTTTACTTTCTATTCAACGCGGTGATATCTTTTCCAAATCTTCCCTGTTATCCTTATATCATTCCTAAAAATTTTTAACTAGGGGTTTGGGGGCGGAGCCACCAAGTTATCTTATCGTTGGCTGTCAAAACTAGAAGGTTTTGATAGGCTGGCGATATGATTTTTGGGATATTGTGGACACAATATCTGAGCTCGCAAAGACCGAACAAGAACCAAGTGAGGTCTTTAGGAAGCGTACTGACAATGTGAGGTAGACTTACACTGTCAGACAAGTAGAATATTGAAGGGATATCAGAATGGGACAAGAAATTAAGTCAATCCGAAAGCAATTTAGAATTACGAGACAAGAAGAAAAACAGATAAAAGAAATGATGAGGGAACAAAAAGTGGATAGTTTCTCAGAATTTCTTCGTCAAAATTTATTGAAAAAGAATTATCAAGATAGAATTTTTGATAGTTGGTTCTCCCTTTGGCAGTCTCAAAAGTTTGAACAGATTAGTCGAGATGTGTATGAAGTTCTGGTTGTCGCAAGAGAAAATCATCAAGTGACTCAAGAGCACGTCTCAATCTTATTGACTTGCGTTCAAGAATTGATTGCAGAAGTGAATCAAGTGCAACCACTCAGTCGTGAGTTCCGTGAAAAATATATGGGTTAGGAGGATGTAATGGTTTATCGCTATCGTACCAATCTCAAAAAAGTATTTCTAACTGATCCAGAATTACACCAATTGAATGAACGGATTGCTAAGAGCAATTGTCAAAATTTCTCAGTCTATGCCAGAAAAGTTTTGCTTAATCCCAATATGTCATTTGTCACGATTAACACTGATACTTATGACCAGTTAGTTTTTGAATTGAGACGGATTGGAAATAATATCAATCAAATTGCGCGTGCGATTAATCAAAGCCATCTGATCTCTCAAGACCAATTACAAGAATTGAGTAAAGGAGTCGGAGAGTTAATTAAGGAAGTGGACAAAGAATTTCAAGTGGAGGTGAAAAGACTGAAGGAGTTTCATGGTAGTTACTAAACATTTTGCGACGCACGGAAAAAAATATCGTAGGCGTTTAATTAAGTATATTCTCAATCCTGATAAAACGGACAATTTGAAATTGGTATCTGATTTTGGCATGAGCAATTACTTGGACTTCCCTAGTCATGCAGAAATGGTAGAGATGTACAATGTCAACTTCAGCAATAATGACAAGTTGTACGAATCCAGAAACGACCGACAAGAAAAACACCAACAAACTATTCATGCTCATCACCTCATTCAATCATTTTCTCCTGAAGATAATCTGACACCTGAAGAAATTAACCGCATTGGTTATGAGACCATGATGGAATTGACGGGAGGTCGTTTTAAGTTTATCGTAGCAACTCATACAGACAAAGATCATGTTCATAATCACATCCTAATCAATGCTATTGACCGCAATTCAGATAAAAAGTTGATATGGAACTATGCCTTGGAACGAAACCTCCGTATGATTTCAGACCGTATTTCTAAAGTGGCTGGTGCAAAAATTATTGAGAAACGTTATTCCTATCGAGATTATAAAAAATATAGGGAATCTAGTCATAAGTTTGAATTGAAACAACGTCTTTATTTTTTGCTGCAGCAATCTAAATCGTTTGATGATTTTTTAGAGAAAGCAAAGCAGTTGCATGTTCAGATTGATTTTAGTCAAAAGCATAGCCGTTTTTTGATGACAGATAGAACGATGATAAAACCAATTCGAGGACGCCAACTCAGCAAACGAGATCTATATGATGAAGAATTTTTTAGAATGAATTTTGCTAAGCAAGAGATTGAAAGTCGTTTAGAATTTTTGTTGAACCGTGTCAATTCTTTAGAAGAGTTAATAACAAAAGCAAAAGAATTTAATCTAACCATTGACTTAAAACAAAAAAATGTAACTTTTATCCTGGAAGAAGATAATCAAAAGATAAGTTTAGGTCATCAAAAAATAAGTGATAAGAAATTATATGACGTCAAATTTTTTCAAGATTATTTTAAAAATAAGGAAGTCGGTACTTCAGAAGGATTAGAGAATTTACAGGCACAGTACCATGCTTTCCAAGAAGAACGAGATAAGGATAAAGTATCCACTGAAGAAATCGAGGAAGTCTTCAAGAAATACAAGGAAAAACGAGATGCTATCCATGAGTTTGAGATTGAACTTACGGATAATCAGATAGAGAAGTTGGTTGATGATGGTATTTATATCAAAGTGTCTTTTGGTATTAAGCAGAGTGCTCTCATTTTCATTCCAAATTATCAATTAAATACTCTAGAAGAAGAGAATCAGACAAAATATAAAATTTTTATACGTGAGACAACTTCATACTTTGTATATAACAAAGAACATTCGGATAAGAATCAGTATGTCAAAGGACGAACATTGATAAGACAGCTAACCAACGATAGTCGAGTAATACCATACAGAAGATCTACAGTTAAGAGTCTACAGGAAAAGATTACTGAGATTAACCTCTTCATTGAATTAACTGAAGTAGATAAGAAATACCAAGACATTAAAGACGAGTTAGTAAAAGAAATAGCAGAGATAGATATAAAACTAAATCAAATTAATGAAAAAATCGCCAACTTAAATAAGATGGCGGAAGTGCTTATCAATTTGAAGAGTGAGGATGTGAGCAGTCGAAAGCTTGCAAGATATGACTTTTCAAAATTAAATTTGCCAGAATCAATTACAGTAGAACAAGTAAGCGAAGAAATAAGAGCGTTTCAAGAGGAGCTAAATCATTATCTTTATGAGTATGAGAACTTAATAAAAAATTTAGAAATGTTTGTAAAAGTACTGAATGATAAGGATTTTGATAAAAAATTTAGTACAGAAATACTATTGGAATAACAAGAACTAATCCTATGGTGGTTAAAGATTAACTATCCTTGTGTTATTGATTAATATATTTGTCATAGTGCTCTTGGTACTGTGCTTTTATATTATGTTCTCCTAGAATTTCAAATACCTGAAGTGCTTGTTTCATCTTTTCGATTCCGTTCGCAGGATTGCGCTTAAATTCAAAATACCCACACGTATATAAGAAGACGGTTTGTTCATAATAGTTCAATTCATTGTTTAGTAATTTTTTTACTTCTTTGATTAGAAAACTACAATTTTGAAATTCTTCATTATCAATACTAACAATTAGGCAATTGATTGCTAATTGTGTAACAAGCCGTTTATTTGTCTTATTTAATGTTGAATAGAGATAATTTTTTAACATTTCTATAGTTAATAAGAAGTAGGAGTTATAATTAATTGTTCTTACACAGTTACCTAATAGGATAATTTCATAGTAACCCCAGTTTTCAACTTTAAAAAGATAATCTGTAAGCTGTAATAACTCCTCGTCCGAGGGGAGAAAACTTTTATTTGTGGTATAGAGAATCGATTTTACCATTGTCTTTTCATAAGGACCCAAGTTATAACTTGAAGAGTTTGATAGTAATTCAATAATACTAGCAAAATTTTTTGAGGAGTAGTGTTTTCGAATATATTGCACCAAGTTAGCGAATGATCCAATTCTAGTAGAGTTATTGTCATGAAGAATAATAAATTCATCCAAAGTTATATGTAATTTATCTAAAATATTGATTAATCTAATACAAGAGATTTCTGATTCTCCACGTTCAAATCTAGAGATTTGAGATTTAGATAAATTACTATCAGCAATTGAAGATAAACTTATTTTCTTTCCTTTTCGAATTTTTCTGAGTGTTATACCAAGTTTTGATTTCATAATTTTCCCGTTTTCCCAACAAAAAAGTAATTGATTTTTATTTATTGTACAATAAATAAAAACTGAAAGGAAGTCTAAATATGAAGAAAATTTTAAAAAATTCTCTAATTTTATTGTTGGTAATGGATATTATTATCGGTGGATAAAATGTTTAGGTGTACACCTAAGTCTTTAGATATCATCTAAAGACTTAGTACTGGTTGGAGGACATGATGAAGGATAGTATGGTTAATTATTGGTTAAATTATTTTCCGGAGTATAGTTTAGAGACGTTTGAAGTAGAATAGATATTAAGGACCTATCTTTCTCTTATTCCAAAGACTCAGCTCCTGTAATAGAAAATTTAAATTTGACTATTGAGTCAGGACAGAGAATTGCACTAGTCGGTCAATCGGGGTCAGGAAAAAGTACGTTATTAAAAATACTATCAGGATTATATAAGATTGATACAGGAAAAGTTTTATTTGATGGTATAAATATTAATCAAATAGATAAAAAAATATTAAGTCAAAATTTAGGAGTAGTTCCACAAGATTCGTTTTTATTGAACAGAAGTATTCTTGATAACATAACTTTAAAGCACGAAGTTACTTCACAAAAGATAGAGGAAATTTGTAAAGCAGTTCAAATCTATGATGAAATCATGGCTATGCCGATGAAATTTAATACTATCATCTCAGAGATGGGTTCAAATATTTCAGGTGGTCAAAGACAACGGATAGCACTGGCACGTGCATTAATAAATAATCCTAGTATTGTAATTTTAGATGAAGCAACTAGTGCATTAGACACTATTAATGAGGAAAGAATAACAAAGTATATAAAAAGTCAGGGCTGTACTCAAATAATTGTAGCTCATAGATTGTCAACGATTAAGGATGCGGATATTATTTTTGTAATGAAAGGTGGTAAGATTGTTGAGTCAGGAAATCATAAGTACTTAATGGCTCTTGGTGGAGAGTACTACAGCTTATATACAAAAAGGAAATGAGGTGTAAAGAAAATGAAGAAAGTAAATGAATATGTAATTTCAACAGCAGCCTCACTAGGGGTGATGATTGGAATAGTATTTGCAATTTTTTTAGATTTTCCAGTTGAATATGGTATTTCTTTAGGCTTGTTGAATGGAATAGTATTGGGTTCGCTGATTTTTTACAAAAACAATAAGAATTAAGCACAATTTTTTGCTGTAAACTAAGGAGTAGAGATGGCTATATAGTGTCTTACTTGAGATTCATAACTGTTTTCTAATTCTTACTATTGGAACTAACTCTTCAATAAGCAGCAACCATTTTTAGGTGTCTTTCTACATTATCGCTTACCTGTACAGGTAAGATTCAACCTCCACTATAATGCTAAAATCAATAATCAATAACAATATTGATGTAAAATTTAAAAGTTTTTTCACACTAAACTTCTCTTTATTTTTTATATAATAATAGAAATACTATTTTAGCTTTACTAAAATCTAGAATATTTGAAAACTAATTGGCTTACTTATATATGAAATCATCCCTAATCTGCAACAAGGAGAGGAATCAATGAAAAATTTAGGACAAATCTTAAAAAAAATTCGAGAAGCTAAGGGCCTCTCTCTTTACAATGTTGCTAATGACAAGATTTCTACCTCTCAGTTATCTCGCTTTGAAAATGGATATACAGATATTACTCTCAGTAAATTACTTTCAGTTTTAAAGACACTGGACGTATCTTTGGAAGAGTTTATGTATTTAGGGCGTGGTTTTCGTAAGATGAGTAATTTTGAGGTGATTGATAAGATCAATAATTATTTTTATAAGAATAACAGTCCAGCTTTGAGTCGACTTCTCATTAATTTCACAGAAAAAGAAGAGGAGAAATTAAGTAAGAAATTAACAATAATTTTAATTAAGTTAAAACTCCAAGAAATTGAGAAAGATAATATTGTGACTTCTGAAGAAATTGATTTTATATCAGACTATTTATTCAGCATAGATATCTGGGGTGAATATGAATTAGAGCTATTTTCCTCCACAATGGAAATTTTTTGCCAATCAAGTATTATGATATTAACGAAGGAAATGGTGAGGAGAACTGATTTTTATAAACATTTACCGACCCATAGAAGATTAATTACCAGCATGTTATTTAATGCTTTTAGCCTCAGCGTAGAAAGAAATAATATAGTTGATGCATCTTATTATAGAGAACAATTAGTCCAGTTATTTTTTGATGAAACAGAATTATATGAAAGATTAGTTTTTCACCTCATAGATAGTTGTTACAATTTTAAGATGACAAATGAATTGAGTAATATTTTAGAGATGAGAAAGTGTATTGGCTTTCTGAAAACCTTGGAAAGCATGAGTTTAGTAGATAGATGGGAAAAATATATTGAGAGAATACTTAATAGTAACTAATTGCAAATTAGGGATAAAAACTATTAGACCAACTGCTAGTGATATAATAACATTAGGCAGTAGGTCTAATAGTTTTTATAATCAAGGAGGATTAATCATGAAGAAATTATTTAAGTTCTGGGAAGATGTTGTTTTAGTATAGAAATAAGTCTTGAAAAACTGGATTTGAAGAATTATTTTGATTAAACAATTTTTAGTTAGGGTTCTGTTAAGGAATTATAGTATTTAGAGTTACAAGTTTGAATATCGAAAAAGATATTCACTAGAACTGGGGTGGTTGTAATGAGTGTATTAGAGTTTATAAAACCTAGAAAAGATTCCGTATATACTCCATTGAATAGTATTAGGGTAAAGCTGACAGATAACTGTAATTGGAACTGCTGGTGGTGTCATAATGAAGGAACAGGTAGTAGGGAACAAAGATTAATAAAAAATATTGATTTTTTCAATGATAAATTTTTTAATGATTTTATTGATCTAACAGATTCCTTAAATATTACTGAGGTACATTTGACAGGTGGTGAGCCTAGTTTACATCCAGATATTGACTTAATTATTAAAAAACTGAAAGAATATAATTTTGTTGTTAAGGTGACCTCAATTGGAGGTAAAAAGGAGATTTTTGATAAGATAATATCTTCGGGAATAGATGGAATTAATTTTAGTTTACATGCGGTAGATACGGTTGAAATGTACAACACTCAAGTTAATCGTTCTAATAGATGGGTGGAGCAAAATCATCGGAAGTTAAAAGAACTAATAGAATATGTAAGTAGAAAAGGAGTTCCTGTAAAGATAAATACTGTTGTAGCCAGCTCTGAAGATTTCGGTAGAGCTTATGAGGTGATGAAGTGGGCTAGTAGTCGCAACATTGCCATAAGAATCTTAAACGAAGTTGAAAACAATGAAAAATCTATTAGTGCGATTAGAAATTTTTTTGATTCGTTAAATGGTATTGAAATAAGTAGGAAATATATCAAAGGAAGTTCATCTGGAACGATTTTTTATTGTGGTGAATATTTTTATGGAATACGATTAGAAAATTTGCTTGGTAATTACAATATTAGGCTTTGTGTCCATAAAACATCACCAGAAACTTACTATAGACTGAGTGAATTTAAAGAGACTTCAGCCTTTGAAGAATTGAGAGGTAAAATTAATGAATGAATTAGAAGTTAGATTTGAACTTAACGATGAGAGGGATTATAATAATGCTATTGCATATTTAGAAAAATCTTATAAATTTAAGTGTGAAAATAAGCAAGTTGATGAATATTTTAAAACAAAAGGAAGAGAATTTGAAAATGATGAGGTAGGTAGCTTTATTTACAGAATTCGTCAAGAAGCTGATGATAAGACATGTGTTTTCACAAGAAAAGATACGATAAAACAAGGAATGTGGAGTGAAAGTGAAATAGAGTTGGAATCTGAAAAATTAGAATTTGTAAGGAAAATCTTGCAAGATGGTTTTTCAAATATTTTTACAATAAGTAAACATAGAAAGACTTATCATGATGTATTAGAAAATAAAACGATTAATCTAGATCAGATTGATGGTCTTGGATTTTATCTTGAAATAGAGATTTTAGGAGATTTTTCAAAAGAAGATTATAATAATTTTTATGAGAAAATGTGCGGAGAGTTCTCGTTTTTAAATTCAAAAATAGAAACAAAGGGCTATGTCCAATTAATGAGAGAAAAAAATGGACGTAATTGAAATTATCAAACAGTTTTATTCTTATGGTCAAGAAAATGGATTTCGAAAACTACAAGAAGGTAAAGTTGTTAGACCTAGAGGGTCAGAGACTATCTTTAATATGTCTGCTATTTCAGAGCATATTAGTTTGTTTGATATGCTATCTGAAACTGGCTGCGTGGAAAAATATGTAACAAAACAGCTATCATATTTTTCAAATAAGTTAGATGGCGTCGGTATTAATAGATTGACTAACCCTATGGAAGTTGGCTTATCATTTCTAGTGAAGAATTGCAAAGAACCGGAAGAGATGATTTATCATGCTTTAGCTTTTTTGCAAAGCATTGGTTTATTTACACACCGTATATATGTACGATGTGATAAAGAATTAGAGTTTCGCAGATGGTACATAAAAACAGGAATACCATCTGAAAATATATATGAATGGAAAAATATTGAGAAATTTCATATAGGAAAACAGAGACCTACAGGTAATTACTCTTACTTATATTACAAGTATCTTAATGGTGTAGTTCCGTTCGGAACAATTGCAACTATATATAGAGATGGAAACTACCATTTTGATGTAGTTTTTTATGCAGAACGTTTAGCAATGATTCTAGAAGAAAAAGAATCAATCTGGGGAATTTCCGAAATTAATTTTTTGTTGCCAGTTGTGTCATCATTGCCTATTGATTTTTTAAATGTTAATAGATTCGTTTTACTTTTTAGAGTTTTGGTTTTATTAATTCATGGTGGGATAGGAGAAATTTCAAATAAAAAACAGGGGTATTTTTTAAAAAAATGTACTGACCCCAAAAAGTTAGACAATTAATTTATCCGAAGGATTTAGTTCTGTATTGTACAGGGCTAAGTCCTTTTAGTTTTACCTTAATTCGTTTATTGTTGTAGTAATCAATATAGTCTA
>NZ_WIJO01000061.1:0-10851 GCF_009496205.1 Streptococcus mitis | reverse complement strand
CTTCTCTAAGCTATATCCTTGTTTTCTAAGTTCATAGATCTGAACTTTATCATCATAAGTTAATTTCATGATAAAAACACCCCAAAAGTTAGATTTTTTCTGTCTAACTTTTGGGGGGCAGTTCATTCTAGGGCTTTTTTAGCTCATTAACTCTATTCCCATTCAACTGTTGCTGGTGGTTTACTTGTAATGTCGTAGACGATGCGGTTAACATGATCCACTTCGTTTACGATACGTACAGAAATCTTTTGAAGAACTTCCCAAGGAATTTTGGCAAAATCCGCAGTCATACCATCGATAGAGGTAATAGCACGGATTGCAATAGTGTAGTCGTACGTACGACCGTCACCCATAACACCGACTGAACGAACGCCTGTGTTAACTGTGAAGTATTGCCAGATATCGCGGTCAAGGCCAGCTTTAGCAATTTCCTCACGAAGAATAGCGTCTGACTCACGAACGGTTTCAAGTTTTTCTTCAGTAATTTCTCCCATGACACGGATAGCAAGTCCTGGTCCTGGGAATGGTTGGCGCCATACGATATGGTCTGGCATACCAAGCTCTGTACCAAGGGCACGAACTTCGTCTTTATAGAGAGTGTTGAGTGGTTCAATCAATTCAAACTGCATGTCTTCTGGAAGACCACCCACGTTGTGGTGTGACTTGATAGTTTGAGCTGTATCTGTACCAGACTCGATAACGTCTGTATATAAGGTACCTTGAGCAAGGAATTTCACATCTTTGAGCTTGCTTGCTTCGTCATCAAAGACATAAACAAACTCGTTACCGATGATTTTACGTTTTTGTTCAGGGTCAGAAACTCCTGCAAGTTTATCAAGGAAACGTTTAGCAGCGTCTGCTTTGACGATATTCAACCCAAACTTACCACCAAGCATTTCCATAACTTGGTCCGCTTCTCCTTTACGAAGAAGACCGTGGTCTACGAAGATACAGATCAATTGATTGCCAATAGCCTTTTGGAGAAGAACTCCAACAACTGAAGAGTCAACACCACCTGATAGACCGAGAAGGACACGTTTATCACCGACGGTTTCACGAATTTTTTGGATCTGCATATCAATGAAGTTATCCATTGACCAGTCGCCTTTAGCTTTACAGATGTTAAGAGCAAAGTTACGAAGGATATCATTTCCGTACACAGAATGACGAACTTCTGGGTGGAATTGGATACCGTAAATGTGTTTATCTGAGTTTTCGATGGCTGCGTATGGGCAGTCAGCTGATGTACCTGTACGAACAAAGTCAGCAGGAATCTCAGTAACCGCATCACCATGGCTCATCAAAACAGTCTGTTCGTCTGGTGTTGATTCAAAAAGAGCTGATGGTGTGTGAGTAAGAGTTGATTGACCGTATTCGCGATTTCCAGCGTCACCTGCAGGGACAACTTTTCCTCCAAGTTTATGAGTTAACAACTGCATACCGTAACAAATTCCCAAAATAGGAATTCCAAGTTCGAAGATTTCTGGGTCAATATCAAATGAACCATCTTCGTATACAGAGTTTGGTCCGCCTGAAAGGATAATTCCTACAGGATTGATTTCACGAACTTCAGCAGCTGAAATTTTATGGCTTTTTAGTTCTGAAAAAACACCAATCTCACGGATACGGCGTGAAATCAGCTGGTTGTACTGGCTACCATAATCCAATACGATGATTTTTTCTACATCTTGCAAATCAGTTGAAATGTTGCTCATCTTTTTCCTTTCTCAAAAGAAATATCTTTTTTCAATATTCTATCACAAATAAGGGCGAATTACCAACTAAACAAGGCGAAGTTTGACTTTTTCTAGTTTATTGGGGTACAATAGAGAAAAGATAGAAATGAAGTGAAAATATGCTACCTGCTTATATGAAAATCCACGATCAGATTAAAAAGGATATTGACGAGCACCGTTGGGCTATTGGGGAGAGGCTTCCTAGTGAACGAGATTTAGCAGAGCAGTTTGAGGTCAGTCGCATGACCCTCCGCCAAGCTGTATCTCTATTAGTTGAAGAAGGTGTCTTAGAGCGCCGCGTAGGAAGTGGCACCTTTGTTTCCAGTACTCGGGTACAAGAAAAGATGCGAGGGACAACCAGTTTTACTGAAATTGTTAAGTCTCAAGGTAAAGTACCCTCTAGCCAGCTCATTTCCTACAGAAAAACCATTCCCAATGAGCAGGAAGTTGCCAAGCTAGGAATTTCTCCAACGGAGAATATTATCCGAATGGAGCGGGTTCGATATGCCGACCAAGTTCCTTTAGTTTATGAAGTTGCTTCTATTCCTGAAAAATTTATTAAGAATTTTAAAAAAGAAGAAATCACCAGTCATTTCTTCCAAACTCTGCAAAAACACGGCTACCGTATCGGTAAATCACAGCAGACTATTTATGCTCGTCTTGCTAAGGAAAAAATTGCCCACTATTTAGAAGTTGAAAAAGGACATGCTATTCTTGGTTTGACTCAGGTTTCCTACCTAGAAGATGGTACTGCTTTTGAATACGTAAAAAGTCAATATGTAGGCGAACGATTTGAATTTTATCTTGAGAACAACTAGTCTAGAAAGGCTAGTTTTTTTGCTTTCTTAAAAGATTAGAATTGTCAAAACAATCTGTCTAGGCTTGATTTTATGGCTTATTTACTATAAAATGAGAAGGAAAAACGTCAAACTTTTATATTGCAAATAGGAGAAAACATGACAAAAACATTAAAACGTCCTGAGGTTTTATCACCTGCAGGGACTTTAGAGAAGCTAAAGGTAGCTGTTCAGTATGGGGCAGATGCTGTCTTTATCGGTGGTCAGGCCTATGGTCTTCGTAGCCGTGCTGGAAACTTTACCTTTGAACAGATGGAAGAAGGCGTCCAGTTTGCGGCTAAGTACGGTGCCAAAGTCTATGTAGCTGCCAATATGGTTATGCACGAAGGAAATGAGGCTGGTGCTGGTGAGTGGTTCCGTAAACTACGTGATATCGGAATCGCGGCAGTTATCGTGTCTGACCCAGCCTTGATTATGATTGCAGCGACTGAAGCGCCTGGTCTTGAAATCCACCTCTCTACCCAAGCAAGTGCGACTAACTATGAAACACTTGAGTTCTGGAAAGAACTAGGTTTAACTCGTGTCGTTTTGGCGCGTGAGGTTTCAATGGAAGAATTGGCAGAAATTCGCAAACGTACAGATGTTGAGATTGAAGCCTTTGTTCATGGAGCCATGTGTATTTCTTACTCTGGTCGTTGTACTCTTTCAAACCACATGAGTATGCGTGATGCTAACCGTGGTGGTTGCTCTCAGTCTTGTCGTTGGAAGTACGACCTTTACGATATGCCATTTGGGAAGGAACGTAAGAGTCTTAAAGGTGAAATTCCTGAAGAATTTTCAATGTCAGCCGTTGATATGTCCATGATTGACCATATCCCAGATATGATTGAAAACGGTGTGGACAGTCTCAAGATTGAAGGACGTATGAAGTCTATTCACTACGTATCAACAGTAACAAACTGCTACAAGGCAGCTGTTGATGCTTATCTAGAAAGTCCAGAGAAGTTTGAAGCTATCAAGCAGGACTTGATTGATGAAATGTGGAAGGTTGCCCAACGTGAATTAGCAACAGGTTTCTACTATGGTACACCATCTGAAAATGAGCAGTTGTTTGGTGCTCGTCGTAAAATTCCTGAGTATAAGTTTGTCGCTGAAGTGGTTTCTTACGATGATGCGACACAAACAGCAACCATTCGCCAACGGAACGTCATTAACGAAGGGGACCAAGTTGAGTTTTATGGCCCAGGTTTCCGTCATTTTGAGACTTATATCGAAGATTTGCATGATGCTAAAGGAAATAAGATCGATCGCGCTCCAAATCCAATGGAACTATTGACTATCAAGGTTCCACAACCTGTTCAAGCTGGAGACATGGTTCGAGCTCTTAAAGAAGGTCTCATCAATCTTTATAAGGAAGATGGAACTAGCGTCACAGTGCGTGCTTAATAAACATGTAGGAGATGAAAGCTTTCTAGTTGCTTTCCCTTTAATCCTACTTACTAAAGAACCTTAGGTTAAAGAAAATATATTAATTTCCATCCGAGATTTCATCTCGGATTTTTCATTATTTTTCAGAAAGACCTAGATAATAGACGGATTTATTACAAGTTTTTTCCAAAGTTTTCTATATAATAGACTTAAAAATAGTAAAATTGTAAATAATTTTCATTAAACGCTTTCAATGTAAGTAAAAAGTTGACAAATCCAATTTTTAGGACTAAACTAAGTAAGTAAATTTTAATTAAAAGGAGAATTCGTCATGAATTTAACATTTTTCGGTCTATGTCTTGCCTGTATGGGTGTATCTCTTGGTGAAGGTATGTTGATGAACGGTTTGTTGAAATCAGTTGCTCGCCAACCAGATATCATCTCAGAACTACGTAGTTTGATGATCCTAGGGGTTGCCTTTATTGAAGGTACTTTCTTCGTTACTCTTGTCTTTTCATTTATCATCAAATAAAAGAAGTATAAATTGAAAAAGGGAGGATTTTAGATGGAAGAAAGTATTAATCCAACCATCAATATTGGTCCTGTTACCTTTAATTTAACCATAGTAGTTTTGACTTTGTTGACTGTAGCACTTATTTTTGGCTTTATTTATTGGGCAACTCGAAATATGACTTTGAGACCCACAGGAAAACAAAATGTATTAGAGTATTTATTTGATTTTGTTGTTGGATTTACAAAATCAAACCTTGGTCCAATGATAAAGGATTATTCTCTCTTTTATTTCTGTTTATTCCTATTTATGGCCATTGCAAATAATATTGGCTTAATGGCTAGAATTCAGACTACAGATGGTGTAAATCTTTGGACCTCACCAACAGCAAATTTGTCATTTGACTTGGTCTTGTCTTTTACAATTATCTTAATGACACACGTAGAAGGAATTCGTCGTCGTGGAATCAAAAAGTATTTAAAAGCATTTGTAACACCAGGTTTTATGACACCAATGAATCTTTTGGAAGAAGTTACCAATCTCCTTTCACTTGCATTGCGGGTCTTTGGTAATATCTTTGCAGGGGAAGTGATGGCAAGTATGTTAGTCCTACTTTCTCATCAGGCCTTCTATTGGTATCCTATTGCTTTTGGAACAAATCTAATCTGGACTGCATTTTCTGTTTTTATTTCTTGTGTACAAGCATATGTATTTACATTGTTATCTTCAATGTACCTAGGAAATAAAATTAATGATGAAGAATAGAAAGGAGTAGTTTATGAATGTAACAGTAGGTGAATTACTTGGTGATTTTATACTAATCGCTGGTTCCTTTATTCTCTTGCTAGTCTTGGTTAAGAAATACGCTTGGTCAAATTTGGCTAGCATTTTCGAACAAAGAGCAGAAAAAATTGCAGCAGATATTGACGGAGCTGAACAAGCACGTCAAAAAGCAGAAGTATTGGCTCAGAAACGCGAAGATGAATTGGCTGGTAGCCGTAAAGAAGCTAAGACAATCATTGAGAATGCGAAAGAAACAGCTGAGAAAAGCAAAGCTAGTATTTTAGCAGATGCTAAGCTAGAAGCAGGACGCTTGAAAGAAAAAGCAAACCAAGAAATTGCTCAAAATAAAGCTGAAGCTTTACAAAGCGTTAAGGGTGAGGTAGCAGATTTGACAATCAGCTTGGCTGGTAAAATCATCTCACAAAACCTTGACGGTCATGCCCATAAAGAACTCATTGATCAGTATATCGATCAGTTAGGAGAAGCTTAATGGACAAGAAAACAGTAAAGGTAATTGAAAAATACAGCATGCCTTTTGTCCAATTGGTTTTAGAAAAAGGAGAAGAAGACCGTATCTTTTCAGACTTAGCTCAAATCAAGCAAGTTGCTGAAGAAACAGGCTTACCTTCTTTTTTAAAAAAAGTGGCAGTAGACGAGTCTGACAAGGAAAAAACAATTACTTTCTTCCAAGATTCAGTGTCACCTTTATTGCAAAACTTTATCCAGGTTCTTATCTACAATCACAGAGCAAATCTTTTTTATGATATTCTTGTAGATTGCTTGAACCGACTTGAAAAAGAAACAAATCGATTTGAAGTGACGATTACTTCAGCTCATCCTTTAACTGATGAACAGAAGAGTCGCTTGCTCCCTTTGATTGAGAAAAAAATGTCTCTTAAAGTAAGGAGTGTAAAAGAACAAATCGATGAAAGTCTTATTGGTGGTTTTGTCATTTTTGCCAATCACAAGACAATTGATGTGAGTATTAAACAACAACTTAAAGTTGTTAAAGAAAATTTGAAATAGAAAGTGGTGTTCTTTTGGCAATTAACGCACAAGAAATCAGCGCTTTAATTAAGCAACAAATTGAAAATTTCAAACCCAATTTTGATGTGACTGAAACAGGTGTTGTAACCTATATCGGGGACGGTATCGCGCGTGCTCACGGCCTTGAAAATGCCATGAGTGGAGAGTTGTTGATTTTTGAAAACGGCTCTTATGGTATGGCTCAAAACTTGGAGTCAACAGACGTTGGTATTATCATCCTAGGTGACTTTACAGATATCCGTGAAGGCGATACAATCCGCCGTACAGGGAAAATCATGGAAGTCCCAGTAGGTGAAAGTCTGATTGGTCGTGTTGTGGATCCGCTTGGTCGTCCAGTTGATGGTCTTGGAGAAATCCACACTGATAAAACTCGTCCAGTAGAAGCACCAGCTCCTGGTGTTATGCAACGTAAGTCTGTATCAGAACCATTGCAAACTGGTTTGAAAGCTATTGACGCCCTTGTACCGATTGGTCGTGGTCAACGTGAGTTGATTATCGGTGACCGTCAGACAGGGAAAACAACCATTGCGATTGATACAATCTTGAACCAAAAAGGTCAAGATATGATCTGTATCTATGTTGCGATTGGACAAAAAGAATCAACAGTTCGTACGCAAGTAGAAACACTACGTCAGTACGGTGCCTTGGACTACACAATCGTTGTGACAGCCTCTGCTTCACAACCATCTCCATTGCTTTTCCTAGCTCCTTATGCTGGGGTTGCCATGGCGGAAGAATTTATGTACCAAGGTAAGCATGTTTTGATAGTTTATGATGATTTATCAAAACAAGCGGTAGCTTATCGTGAACTGTCTCTCTTGCTTCGTCGTCCTCCAGGTCGTGAAGCTTTCCCAGGGGATGTTTTCTACCTTCACAGTCGTTTGCTTGAGCGCTCAGCTAAAGTTTCTGATGAACTTGGTGGTGGATCTATTACAGCCCTACCATTTATCGAGACACAAGCAGGAGATATCTCTGCCTATATCGCAACCAACGTGATTTCAATCACTGATGGACAAATCTTCCTTGGTGATGGTCTCTTCAATGCGGGTATTCGTCCAGCCATCGATGCGGGTTCATCTGTATCTCGTGTAGGTGGTTCTGCACAAATCAAAGCCATGAAAAAGGTTGCTGGTACACTTCGTATCGACCTTGCTTCATACCGTGAGTTGGAAGCCTTCACTAAGTTTGGTTCTGACTTGGATGCGGCAACACAGGCTAAGTTGAACCGTGGACGTCGTACAGTTGAAGTCTTGAAACAACCTGTTCACAAACCATTACCTGTTGAGAAACAAGTAACCATTCTCTATGCTTTGACACATGGTTTCTTGGATACTGTTCCAGTAGATGATATTGTTCGTTTCGAGGAAGAGTTCCATGCCTTCTTTGATGCTCAACATCCAGAGATTTTGGAAACCATTCGTGATACAAAAGACTTGCCAGAAGAAGCAGTCTTGGATGCTGCGATTACAGAGTTTCTCAATCAAACCAGCTTCCAATAAGAATAGAGGTGTCAGATGGCAGTATCTCTAAATGATATTAAAACAAAAATCGCCTCAACAAAAAATACGAGTCAAATCACTAATGCCATGCAGATGGTATCAGCTGCTAAGCTAGGTCGTTCTGAAGAAGCTGCTCGCAACTTCCAAGTTTATGCTCAGAAAGTTCGTAAACTTTTGACGGATATTCTTCATGGGAATGGAGCTGGCAGTTCAACCAATCCGATGTTGATTAGTCGTCCAGTTAAGAAGACAGGCTATATCGTCATTACATCAGACCGAGGTTTGGTTGGAGGTTATAATTCTTCTATTTTGAAAGCCGTTATGGAGTTGAAAGAAGAATACCATCCAGACGGTAAAGGTTTTGAAATGATCTGTATTGGTGGAATGGGAGCTGATTTCTTTAAGGCTCGCGGTATTCAACCACTTTATGAATTACGTGGCTTGGCGGATCAGCCTAGCTTTGATGAAGTTCGTAAGATTATTTCAAAAACAGTTGAAATGTACCAAAATGAACTTTTTGATGAGCTCTATGTTTGCTACAACCACCATGTCAATACGCTAACTAGTCAAATGCGTGTGGAACAAATGCTTCCGATTGTTGACTTGGATCCAAATGAAGCGGATGAAGACTACAGCTTAACTTTTGAATTGGAAACCAGCCGAGAAGAAATTTTGGAGCAGTTGTTGCCTCAGTTTGCAGAAAGTATGATTTACGGGGCTATTATCGATGCCAAGACAGCTGAAAATGCTGCTGGTATGACAGCCATGCAAACAGCGACAGATAATGCTAAGAAAGTCATTAATGATTTGACAATTCAGTATAACCGTGCCAGACAGGCGGCGATTACACAAGAAATTACAGAAATCGTAGCAGGAGCTAGTGCCTTAGAATAGGCTCTAGTCCAGCTCGTATGAAAATGAACTTATACTCAATGAAAATCAAAGAGCAAACTAGGAAGCTAGCCGCAGGCTGTACTTGAGTACGGTAAGGCGACGCTGACGTGGTTTGAAGAGATTTGCGAAGAGTATTAGGACCTAGTTGAGCTAGGAACTGACAGTATCTTATATAGAATAGGAGAAGGAGATGAGTTCAGGTAAAATTGCTCAGGTTATCGGTCCCGTTGTAGACGTCTTGTTTGCAGCAGGGGAAAAACTTCCTGAGATTAACAATGCACTTGTCGTCTACAAAAATGACGAAAGAAAAACAAAAATCGTCCTTGAAGTAGCCTTAGAGTTGGGAGATGGTATGGTTCGTACTATCGCCATGGAATCAACAGATGGTTTGACTCGTGGAATGGAAGTATTGGACACAGGTCGTCCAATCTCTGTACCAGTAGGTAAAGAAACTTTGGGACGTGTCTTCAATGTTTTGGGAGATACCATTGACTTGGAAGCTCCTTTTACAGAAGACGCAGAGCGTCAGCCGATTCATAAAAAAGCTCCAACTTTTGATGAGTTGTCTACCTCTTCTGAAATCCTTGAAACAGGGATTAAGGTTATCGACCTTCTTGCCCCTTACCTAAAAGGTGGTAAGGTTGGACTTTTCGGTGGTGCCGGGGTTGGTAAAACCGTCTTAATCCAAGAATTGATTCACAACATTGCCCAAGAACACGGTGGTATTTCAGTATTTACCGGTGTTGGGGAACGTACTCGTGAGGGTAATGACCTTTACTGGGAAATGAAAGAATCAGGCGTTATCGAGAAAACAGCCATGGTATTTGGTCAGATGAATGAGCCACCAGGAGCACGTATGCGTGTTGCCCTTACTGGTTTGACAATTGCTGAATACTTCCGTGATGTAGAAGGCCAAGACGTGCTTCTCTTTATCGATAATATCTTCCGTTTCACTCAGGCTGGTTCAGAAGTATCTGCCCTTTTGGGTCGTATGCCATCAGCCGTTGGTTACCAACCAACACTTGCTACGGAAATGGGTCAATTGCAAGAGCGTATTACATCAACTAAAAAGGGTTCTGTAACCTCTATCCAGGCTATCTATGTGCCAGCGGATGACTATACTGACCCAGCGCCAGCAACAGCCTTCGCTCACTTGGACTCAACAACTAACTTGGAACGTAAGTTGGTACAATTGGGTATCTACCCAGCCGTTGACCCACTTGCTTCAAGCTCACGTGCCTTGGCACCTGAAATTGTTGGAGAAGAGCACTATGCAGTTGCTGCTGAAGTAAAACGTGTTCTTCAACGTTACCATGAATTGCAAGATATTATTGCTATCCTTGGTATGGATGAGCTTTCTGATGAAGAAAAGACCTTGGTTGCTCGTGCTCGTCGTATCCAGTTCTTCTTGTCACAAAACTTCAACGTTGCTGAACAATTTACTGGTCAACCAGGTTCTTATGTTCCAGTTGCTGAAACTGTTCGTGGCTTTAAGGAAATCCTTGATGGTAAACACGACCACTTGCCAGAAGATGCCTTCCGTGGTGTAGGTTCTATCGAAGATGTGATTGCAAAAGCTGAAAAAATGGGATTTTAAGAGGTGATCTATGGCTCAGTTAACTGTCCAGATCGTGACACCAGATGGTCTCGTCTATGATCACCATGCCAGCTTTGTATCAGTTCGAACTCTGGATGGTGAGATGGGAATCTTGCCACGACATGAAAATATGATTGCAGTTTTAGCAGTTGATGAGGTTAAGGTTAAACGTGTAGATGATGAAAATCACGTGAACTGGATTGCAGTGAACGGAGGCGTTATCGAAGTTGCCAATGGCGTTGTCACAATTGTTGCTGACTCTGCAGAACGTGCTCGTGATATCGACGTTAGTCGTGCAGAACGTGCCAAACTTCGAGCAGAGCGTGAAATTGAAGAAGCACAAGACAAACACTTGATTGACCAAGAACGTCGTGCGAAGATTGCACTGCAACGTGCCATTAACCGTATTAATGTCGGAAATAGACTATAAGAAAAAAATGGCTCTTTGTCAACTGTAGTGGGTTGAAGAAAAGCTAAGCTCGAGAAAGGACAAAATTTGCCCTTTCTTTTTTGATGTTCAGAGCAATAAAAATCCTTTTTTTGAAGTTTTCAAAGTTTC
>NZ_WIJO01000060.1:0-11468 GCF_009496205.1 Streptococcus mitis | reverse complement strand
TTTGGTTGATGATACGAGGGATTTGATGATTTTTCTTTACTAGAGGAGTCTCAGCGACCGCCATTTTCGAGCACTGATAGCACTTAAAACGGCGTTTTTTAAGGAGAATTCTAGTAGCCATACCAGTTGTTTCGAGGTAAGGGATCTTAGACGGTTTTTGAAAGTCATATTTCTTCATTTGACTTCCACAATCAGGACAAGATGGGGCATCGTAGTCCAATTTAGCAATGATTTCCCTGAGTGTATCCCTATTGATGATATCTATAATTTGGATATTGGGGTCTTTAATGTCGAGTAGTTTTGTGATAAAATGTAATTGTTCCATATGATTCTTTCTAATGATAGTTTGGTCGCTTTTCATTATAGATGATATGGGACTTTTTTTCTACAACAAAAAAGGCTCCATAATATCCATAGGGGATTTACCCACTACAAATATTATAGAGCCTTTTTTTATTGCAAGAGGTAAAAAGGGGCAAAACATTTCAAGACAGCTCATTTACCAATAAATACGATTCTGCTAATATAATTGAAAATGATGGAAAAAAGGGTGGATTTATGATATACTTTAATGTAGGACCTTTTTAGAAATTTTGAAAGAGCATAAAAAATTTAGAATGAGAAAAATTGTTATCAATGGTGGATTGCCCTTGCAAGGTGAAATCACTATTAGCGGTGCTAAAAATAGCGTTGTGGCCTTAATTCCAGCTATTATTTTGGCTGATGATGTGGTGACTTTGGATTGTGTTCCAGATATTTCCGATGTTGCTAGTCTTGTCGAAATCATGGAGTTAATGGGTGCTACCGTTAAGCGTTATGACGATGTGTTAGAGATTGATCCACGAGGTGTTCAAAATATTCCAATGCCTTATGGGAAAATCAACAGTCTTCGTGCATCTTATTATTTTTATGGAAGTCTTTTAGGTCGCTTTGGGGAAGCTACAGTTGGTTTGCCTGGTGGATGTGATTTGGGACCACGTCCTATTGACTTACACCTAAAGGCTTTTGAAGCAATGGGAGCTACTGTTAGCTACGAGGGAGATAACATGAAGTTATCTGCTAAAGATGTGGGACTTCATGGTGCAAGTATTTACATGGATACGGTTAGTGTCGGTGCGACGATTAATACGATGATTGCTGCGGTTAAAGCAAATGGGCGTACTATTATTGAAAATGCAGCCCGTGAGCCTGAGATTATTGATGTTGCCACTCTCTTGAATAATATGGGTGCCCATATCCGTGGGGCAGGAACTAATATTATCACTATTGATGGTGTTGAAAGATTACACGGAACTCGCCACCAGGTGATTCCAGACCGTATTGAAGCAGGAACATATATTTCCTTAGCTGCTGCAGTCGGTAAGGGAATTCGTATCAACAATGTATTATACGAACACTTAGAAGGATTCATCGCTAAGTTGGAAGAGATGGGTGTGAGAATGACTGTATCTGAAGACAGTATTTTTGTCGAAGAACAGTCTAATTTGAAAGCAATCAATATTAAGACAGCACCTTATCCTGGTTTTGCTACTGACTTGCAACAACCAATTACTCCACTCTTGTTAACAGCAGAGGGGCGTGGTACCATTATTGATACCATTTATGAAAAACGAGTAAACCATGTTTTTGAACTAGCAAAGATGGACGCAGATATTACGACTACAAACGACCATATTTTATATACTGGTGGACGTGGTTTGCGTGGTGCAAATGTAAAAGCTACTGACCTTAGAGCTGGGGCCGCACTTGTCATTGCTGGTTTAATGGCTGAAGGCAAAACTGAAATTACAAATATTGAGTTCATCTTACGTGGTTATTCAGATATTATTGAAAAATTACGTAATCTAGGAGCAGATATTACACTTGTTGAGGATTAAACCGTAGAGGTGTTTATGAATATTTGGACCAAATTAGCAATGTTTTCTTTTTTTGAAACGGATCGCTTGTATTTGCGTCCTTTCTTTTTTAGTGATAGTCAGGACTTCCATGAGATAGCTTCAAATCCAGAAAATTTACAATTCATTTTTCCAAGTCAAGCTAGTTTGGAAGAGAGTCAATATACACTGGCCAATTATTTTATGAAGGCTCCTTTAGGTGTATGGGCTATTTGTGATAAGAAAACTGAAAAAATGATTGGTTCAATTAAGTTTGAGAAGCTAGATGAAATTAAAAAAGAAGCAGAACTTGGTTATTTTTTGAGAAAAGATATATGGTGTCAAGGTTTTATGACAGAAGTTGTAAGAAAACTTTGCCAACTTTCTTTTGAGGAATTTGGTTTAAAGCAATTATCTATCATTACTCATCTTGAAAATGAAGCTAGCCAACGGGTTGCTCTCAAGTCTGGATTTCGATTGATTCGTCAGTTTAAAGGAAGCGATCGCTATACAAAGAAAATGCGTGATTATCTTGAGTTTCGCTTTGTAAAGGGAGAAATTAATGAGTAAACACCAAGAAATTCTAAGCTATTTGGAAGAATTACCCATTGGTAAAAGGGTCAGTGTTCGTAGTATTTCGAATCATCTGGGAGTCAGTGATGGAACGGCTTATCGGGCCATTAAAGAAGCTGAAAATCGTGGAATTGTAGAGACTCGTCCAAGAAGTGGTACTATCCGTGTTAAATCTCAGAAAGTTGCTATCGAAAGATTAACATTTGCAGAAATTGCAGAAGTGACTTCTTCTGAGATTCTGGCTGGGCAAGAAGGTTTAGAGAGAGAATTTAGTAAGTTTTCAATCGGTGCCATGACTGAACAAAATATCTTGTCTTACCTTCACGATGGGGGGCTCTTGATTGTCGGAGACCGAACCCGTATTCAGTTGCTAGCCTTGGAAAATGAAAATGCAGTTCTGGTTACAGGTGGATTTCAGGTCCATGATGATGTGCTAAAACTGGCTAATCAAAAAGGGATTCCTGTTCTGAGAAGCAAGCATGATACTTTCACTGTCGCGACCATGATCAATAAAGCCTTGTCAAATGTCCAAATCAAGACTGATATTCTGACAGTTGAGAAACTTTATCGCCCGAGTCATGAGTATGGTTTTCTGAGAGAGACAGATACAGTTAAAGATTATTTGGACTTGGTACGTAAGAATCGTAGCAGCCGTTTCCCTGTTATCAATCAACATCAGGTTGTTGTTGGGGTTGTTACTATGAGAGATGCGGGAGATAAGTCACCAAGTACCACAATTGATAAAGTCATGTCTCGTAGTCTATTTTTGGTTGGATTATCGACAAATATTGCCAATGTGAGTCAACGGATGATTGCTGAAGACTTTGAAATGGTACCGGTTGTTCGAAATAATCAAACCTTGCTTGGGGTTGTAACCAGACGAGATGTCATGGAGAAGATGAGTCGTTCCCAAGTTTCTGCTCTACCTACTTTTTCTGAGCAGATTGGTCAAAAACTTTCTTATCACCATGATGAAGTAGTGATTACAGTGGAACCCTTTATGCTAGAGAAGAACGGTGTTTTGGCTAATGGTATATTGGCAGAAATTCTGACCCACATGACTCAAGATTTAGTTGTGAATAGTGGTCGCAATCTTATTATTGAGCAGATGCTAATCTACTTTTTGCAGGCTGTTCAGATAGATGATATATTGCGCATTCAAGCACGCATTATCCATCATACGAGACGGTCAGCTATTATTGATTACGATATTTATCATGGTCATCAGATTGTTTCAAAAGCAAATGTAACCGTTAAAATTAATTAGAAACTAGGAGAAAAAATGATAACATTAAAATCAGCTCGTGAAATCGAAGCTATGGATAAGGCAGGTGATTTTCTAGCAAGTATTCATATCGGCTTGCGTGATTTGATTAAGCCTGGCGTAGATATGTGGGAAGTTGAAGAGTATGTTCGCCGTCGTTGTAAGGAAGAAAATTTCCTTCCGCTTCAGATTGGAGTTGACGGTGCAATGATGGACTATCCTTATGCTACCTGTTGCTCTCTTAATGATGAAGTGGCTCATGCTTTCCCTCGTCACTATATCTTGAAAGATGGTGATTTGCTCAAAGTTGATATGGTTTTGGGAGGTCCAATTGCTAAATCTGACCTGAATGTCTCAAAATTAAACTTCAACAATGTTGAACAAATGAAAAAATACACTCAGAGCTATTCTGGTGGCCTAGCAGACTCATGTTGGGCTTATGCTGTTGGTACACCGTCCGAAGAAGTGAAAAACTTGATGGATGTAACTAAAGAAGCTATGTACAAGGGGATTGAGCAAGCTGTTGTTGGAAACCGTATCGGTGATATTGGAGCAGCGATTCAAGAATACGCTGAAAGTCGTGGTTACGGTGTAGTGCGTGATTTGGTTGGTCATGGTGTTGGCCCAACCATGCACGAAGAACCAATGGTTCCTAACTATGGTATTGCAGGTCGAGGACTCCGTCTTCGTGAAGGAATGGTCTTGACTATTGAACCAATGATCAATACAGGTGATTGGGAAATTGATACAGATATGAAGACCGGTTGGGCGCATAAAACCATTGACGGTGGACTGTCATGCCAATATGAACACCAATTTGTGATTACGAAAGATGGACCTGTTATCTTGACTAGTCAAGGTGAAGAAGGAACTTATTAATAAAAAGTGAAAAGGCTGCTGGATGTTCATTTCTAAAGAATCCAGTAGATCTTTTCATATTAAATAAACGCATTGTATTGATGTTTTCAGACTTTTTCCAAGCCAATAAAATAGGCTCCATAATATCTGTAGGGGGACTTATCTACAGATATTATGGAGCGTTTTTTCGGCTCTTTGTCAACTGTAGTGGGTTGAAGAAAAGCTAAGCTCGAGAAAGGACAAAATTTGCCCTTTCTTTTTTGATGTTCAGAGCAATAAAAATCCGTTTTTTGAAGTTTTCAAAGTTTCGAAATCCAAAGGCATTGCGCTTGATAAGTTTGATGAGATTATTGGTCGCTTCTAATTTGGCGTTTGAATAGGGTAGTTGAAGGGCATTGACAATTTTCTCTTTGTCCTTTAGAAAGGTTTTAAAGACAGTCTGAAAAAGAGTATGAACCAGCTTAAGGTTGTCCTCAATGAGTCCGAAGAATTTCTCCGGCTCCTTATTCTGAAAGTGAAACAGCAAGAGTTGATAGAGATGATAGTGGTGTTTCAAGTCTTCTGAATAGTTCAAAAGCTTGTCTAGAATCTCTTTATTGGTCAAGTGCATGCGAAAAGTAGGACGATAAAAACGTTTATCGCTAAGTTTACGACTATCCTGTTGGATGAGTTTCCAGTAGCGTTTGATAGCCTTGTATTCATGAGACTTTCGATGAAACTGATTTATGATTTGGACGCGCACACGACTCATAGCACGGCTTAGATGTTGTACAATATGGAAACGATCTAGAACGATTTTAGCACACGGAAAAAGTTTTCTAGCCAAGTCATAGTAGGGACTAAACATATCCATAGTAATGATTTTCACTCGACATCGGACTGCCCTATCATATTTAAGAAAGTGATTTCGGATAATAGCTTGTGTTCTACCTTCAAGAACAGCGGTGATATTGAGCTTTTCAAAATCTTGTGCAATGAAACTCATTTTTCCCTTTGTAAAGGAGTACTCATCCCAAGACATAATCTCTGGAAGATGAGAAAAATCATGCTTAAAACGGAAGTCATTGAGCTTGCGAATGACAGTTGAAGTTGAAATGGACAGCTGATGAGCAATATCGGTCAAAGAAGTCTTTTCAATCAGCTTCTGAGCAATTTTTTGGTTGATGATACGAGGGATTTGATGATTTTTCTTTACTAGAGGAGTCTCAGCGACCGCCATTTTCGAGCACTGATAGCACTTAAAACGACGTTTTCTAAGTAGAATTCTAGTAGCCATACCAGTCGTTTCTAGGTAAGGGATCTTAGACGGTTTTTGAAAGTCATATTTCTTCATTTGCCTTCCACAATCAGGGCAAGATGGGGCCTCATAGTCCAGTTTAGCGATGATTTCTTTGTGGGTATTCCTATTGATGACATCCATAAATTGGATATTAGGGTCTTTAATGTCTAGTAGTTTTGTGATAAAATGTAATTGTTCCATAGGATTCTTTCTAATGATGGTTTGGTCGCTTTTCATTATAGATCTTATGGGACTTTTTTTCTACAATAAAAACGGCTCCATAATATCCATAGGGGATTTACCCACTACAAATATTATAGAGCCGAAACTTAAAGATGCAAAAGAGTTCAAAGCTAGCTTAGATGAGAAATTAAAAGAAGCTCAAGGAAAACTTCCTGAATTAACAGCGAAAGTTACTTCAAGTCGTCAAGAAGCTTTAGAAGCAGAAAAAGCAGTAGAAGCAGCACGTACAGCATTGAAAACAGCAGCTGAGAAAAACTTAGCAAACCCAGAAATCGCAGCATATACATTAGGTGAGTATGGAAGTTATAAAGTAACAGTAAGAACTGTTGATTCAAATGGTGTTGTAACAACTCCAACAGTAGGAAAAACAGACTCAGGAGAAGTTACAGAAGATGCAGTTGCAGAAACAACTTACTACATCGTAGTTTCTAAACCTGAAAAAACTTCTGGAGCAGAAGGACAAGAACAAACTGATTCAATGGAAAAAGGATTCAAGACTGGATTGCCAAATGATGCAGAAGTATCTGACTATAAACTAGTTGATCCAGAATCAGGTAAAAAAGTAAGTTCTGTAACTACTAGTGAAGGTACTTATGAAATTGATGAAAACACAGGTAAAGTGAACTTCACACCAGCTCCAGGATTTATTGGTACGGCTAAACCTTTAACAGTTTCAGCTAATGTAACGTTAACAGGAGATGATGGTCAACCAGTAGTAGTAGAATCTTCAACTACTTACACACCGACTGTATATGGTGTTAAACCATCAAATGATGAAACTAAAGGAAAACAAGGACAACCTCAAGAATCTAAATCAGGAAAAGATCGTTTCTCTGAATTAAATACAGGAACTAACACTCCAGATGGCACAAATGTAGACTGGTCTACAGCTAAGTACTCACTAGAAGGTGCTGATGAAGAAGGTAAAGTTGTAGTACCTGGAGAAGGAACATATAAAATCGATAAAGATGGTAAAGTAACATTCACTCCAGAACCAAGCTTCAAAGGTAAAGCAAAAGGAGTAGATGTTAAAGTAGCTGTGACAGCAACAGACTCAGAAGGAAATAAAGTTGAAGTTACATCTAGTGGTGACTACACTCCAGAAGTGGAAGAAGTAGAACCAACTGCAGAACCAAAAGAGACAAGTGGAAAACAAGGTAAACCACAAACTCAAGATGCAACTACAATGTTCAAAGAAGGTGACGAATCAGCACCAATCGATAAATCTACAGTGAAACTTGTAGACCCAACAGGTGCAGAAGTCACAACAATGCCAGCTCTTAAAGATGGAAAAGAAGTGGGTACTTATACTTTAGATCCAGAAACTGGAGTAATTACATTCCAACCAAATAAAGACTTTACTGGAACACCAGACCCAGCGAAAGTAACTGCAGCAGACAAAAATGGAACAAAAGTAGAAACAACTTATACTCCAACTGTGACTCCAGTAGTACCAGAAGGACAAGATAAAACGACAACAGGATTCCAAGGTAAAACTCAAACAGGAACGGTAACATTTACAGCAGGGGATACTGAGTTCCCGATTGATGCTAAAGTTCCTGCGACATTTGAAGATGGAACAACTAGAAAAGAAGTTCCAGGAGAAGGGGTATACACAGTAGCAGAAGACGGAACAGTAACATTTGTACCTGAAAATCAATTTACAGGAACAGCTAAAGGTGTAACTGTAAAACGTGTAGATACAAATGGAACTCCAGCTACAGCGAAATATACACCAATTGTTATACCGGTAGTACCAGAAGGATTTGACAATGTTACAACAGGAGTTCAAGGTGAAACTCAAAACGGTAAACCATACTTCAAACCTGGACGTGAAGATACGCCAATTGATGAAAATGTACCACCGAAATTAATCGATCCAATAACTGGGCAACCGTCAACAACAAATGAAATACCAGCAAAAGATCCAGAAGGAAATGTAATCGGTAAATATGCTTTAAATCCGGCTACAGGGGTAGTAACATTCACACCAGAAAATAAATCTTATGTAGGACCAGTTCAACCAGTAACGGTTCAACGTCAAGATACGAATGGAACAACAGTACCTGCGGAATATACTCCAGTAATCGTAGGGGTTAAACCAACGGCTAAACCAGCTGATTCAACAGATGTACAAGGGGTAGAACAATCGAAAGAAGTAACATTTACAGCAGGTAAGGCGGATGTAAATGGAACAGAAAAATCAGTAGCAATTGATCCTGCTTCATTCAAACTATTAGGTGAAGATGGACAACCAGCAGACTCAGTACCAGCTAAAAATCCAGCAGGAGATGTTGTCGGTATTTACACACTAAAAGTGGTAAGTGGAAAAGCAACGGCGGTATTTACACCAACGGATAAAACTTATGTAGGAACGGTTCAACCAGTAACGATTCAAGCGGCAGATACAAACGGAACAACAGTAAAAACTACGTATACTCCAAATATCACGCCAATTAAACCAACGGCAACACCAGTTAAAACAACGGATGTACAAGGGAAAGCTCAATTTGGAACTCCAACATTTACAGCAGGAGATTCAAGAGTACCGATTGTTGAAACTTCAACGAAATTAATCGATCCAGAAACAGGAAACCCGGTAGACTCAGTGACTGTTGAAGGAGAGGGAACATATACAATCGAACCAAATGGAAGTATTAAATTCCAACCAGAACCACAATTCACTGGAAAAGCAACAGGTATTGATGTTCAACGCTTAGATGAAAATGGTACACCTGCTAAAGCTACGTACACACCAACAGTAACTCCAGTTAAACCAACAGGAGAAGATGTTACATCAGAAGATGTACAAGGTGCTGAACAAAATGGAACACCAAAATTCACACCAGGAAATCCTGATGTTGCAATTACAATTACTGATGAGCAACCAGCGAAATTAATCGATCCAGAAACAGGGAAGCCAACTGATAAAACCACAATAGTGATTCCTGATGAAGGAAAATACACAATCGATCCTAAGACTGGAGAAGTAACATTCACACCAGAACCACAATTTACTGGTCAAGCAACAGGGGTAACTGTTCAAGTGAAAGATGCGAACGGAAAACCTGTAGAAGCAAGCTACACACCTAAAGTTAAAGGTGTAACTCCAACAGCAACACCAGCTAAATCTAAAGATATTCAAGGTAAACCACAAACAGGATTACCAGAATTCAAAGGTGGAACAGTAACGGTTAATGGTGTACCAAAAACTGTTGAGATTGATGAAACAAAAGTACCTAAACTTCTTGTTCCAGAAACAGGAGAACCAACTGATGAACCAGTAGTAATTCCTGGAGAAGGAACATACACAATCGAAGATGGTAAAGTGAAATTCCAACCAGAACCACAATTTACTGGAAAAGGAGAAGGTGTAGAAGTTCAATGTGTTGATAAGAATGGAACGCCAGTAACAGCTAAGTATACTCCAAAAGTAGTGCCAGTAACGCCAACTGGAGAAGATAAGACATCAGTAGGACCTAAAGGTCAACCACAAACAGGAACACCAGTATTCAATGGTGGATCAGCGAAAATCAACGGAAAAGAAGAAACTGTTGAAATTGATGAGGATGTACCAGCTAAACTAGTTGATCCTAAGACGGGTGATCCAGTTGATTCTGTAACAGTTGATGGCGAAGGAATATATACAATCGATGCGACTGGTAAAGTGACATTCACGCCAGAATCAGAATTCTTAGGAACAGCAACAGGTGTAACAGTTCAACGTCAAGATAAAAACGGAACGCCTGTAACAGCTACGTACACACCAACAGTAACTCCAGTAACGAAGACTGTAGACAAAACATCAGAAGGTGCTAAGAATACTCCACAATCTAACACTCCAGAATTCACAGGAGATGTTGACTTAGATGTACCACCAACATTTGATGATGGAGCAACTACAAGAGTAGTAGAAGGAGAAGGAACATATACAATCGATGCGACAGGTAAAGTAACATTCACACCAGAACCAGAATTTACAGGTACTGCAGATGGAATTACGGTCGTTAGAAAAGATAAATTAGGTAAAACTATCTCTGCTCAATACACACCAACAGTACGTCCGGATACTGAATTTGTAGACGAAAATGGAAATCCAATTAAAGGATATCCAAGTGAAGATGGAACAACACCGAAGAAAGATAATGTTCCAGAATACAGATTCGTAGAAACGAAGAAACTTCCAAACGGAGATATCGAACACGTATATGAAAAGGTTGTAACGCCAACACCTACTCCAACTCCATTTGAATACAAAGTCATCACAACTTATGTAGATGAAAACGGAGAATTAATCATTCCGGATGAAAATGGTTCACATCCAGGTAAAGAATTAAAAGGATATGAAATCGTTCGTACTGAAAAAGAGGCGAATGGAAATGTCCGTAATATTTACCGTAAAGTGACAACACCAGAAACATCTATCATCACAACATTTGTGGATGAAAATGGTAACCCAATTCTTCCAAATGAAAATGGCGAAGTTCCAGCTAAGGATATCACAGGATATGAATTAGTCAGAACAGAGAAAGATGCGAACGGTAATGTCCGTCATGTTTATCGTAAGATTCAAGAAACAATACAAGAGCAACCAGTGCAACAAATATCAGAAAAAGAAGCTGAGGCTAAACAAGAGTTGCCTAACACAGGTACAGAAGCTAACGCTAGCCTAGCAGCGCTTGGACTTCTTGCTCGCAAGAAAAAAGAAGACTAAAAACTCATAGTTTTTAGAGTCTGGGACAATAGTCCCTTATTTCCAAAAAAAGCAACGGATTTGCCGTTGCTTTTTTGCATGGTTACGATAGTCTTGGTAAAATAGAATTGCTTAATAAATCATTTAGAAAGGCCATCCCATGCATATTCACTATAACACAAATCAAACAACTTTACCACTAGAAATCAGTTCTTTCTTACCACAAGACCATCTCGTCTTTACTATTGAAAAAGTGGTGAATACCTTGGAGGATTGTCACTTCCATGCCTTCTATCATGCCTTTGGTCGCCTGTCTTATCACCCTAAAATGCTTATAGCTACTCTTCTATTTGCCTATTCACAAGGGATTTTCTCTGGACGAAAAATCGAAAAAATGATGATTGAAAACCTCGCTATGCAGTACCTAACAGGACCGTTGGTTGTCAGCTACCGCACCATCAATCGTTTTCGAGTCGCTGAAGAGATGGAAGAACTCATACGTAATCTTTTCATGGACCTCAATCTTCGTTTAAAAATGGAAGAGTTAGTGACCTTAGATTGTCTGTTTATTGACGGGACTAAGATTGAAGCCAATGCCAACAAGTATAGTTTTGTGTGGAAGAAAGCGACAGAGAAATTCTCCGCCAAACTGCAAGAACAGATACAGAACTATTTTCAAGAAGA